>NZ_JARACH010000010.1:0-165877 GCF_029087445.1 Amycolatopsis sp. La24 | reverse complement strand
GGGCTGAGCTGGGGCTGGGCTGGTCGTGAGGGGAACCCTGAGGGAATCAGGGGCTGTGAGGGTGGCCCTCACGAACCTCGGCTGGTGACATGAGTGTCGAAATTTCGACACAAGTATTGAATTCTGCGCCCGGGCGGCTTACCTTGGCTGCATGACGTTGCCTCCAGCTGCACTACCAGTGGCCCCGTTCGACGAGGTCAGCGTGCTTGCTTATCGGCGTGCCGGGTTGTGGGCGGGGCGGTCCCTGCCTGCTGAACTCCTGGCCGCGGCTCGTCGGCACGGTGGTCGCACCGCGCTCGTTTCCGAGGGTGTGGCGTGGTCGTACGACGAGCTTTTCGACACTGCGTCGCGGTTCGCGGCGGGGCTGCTCGGGTCGGGGGTGGTCCGTCCGGGGGAGCCGGTGGTGTTCCAGATGGGGAACGTGGCGGAGACCGTCGTCGCGTACCTCGGGTGTTTGTTCGCGGCCGCGCCGCCGGTCTGTACTTTGCCGCAGCACGGGACTCGTGAGATCGGGCTGCTCGCGGCGCACGTCGGGGCGCGGACGCTGATCGCACAGGCCGATTTCCGGGACGGGCGGTTGCGCAAGCAGGCGGAGCAGCTGCTGGCGGACGGGGCCGTCTCCGACGTCGTTGTGTGCCGCGGCGAGGCGCTCGGGGATACGCCGTCGTACTCGCGGCTCGTGGCTGAACAAGTGCGGGAACCGTTGCCCTACTTGGATGTTGACCTTGCCCGGCCCGCGGTGTTCCAGCTTTCCGGTGGGACGACGGGGCTGCCGAAGGTCGCGCCGCGGTTGCACGAGGAGTACGCCTACAACGCTCGGGCCTGGGCGGCCGCGATGGAGATGGACGAGCACTCGCGGGTGCTGTATCCGTTGCCGCTCATGCACAACGCGGGCATCTCGCTCGCGCTGCAGCCCGCGATCCTCACCGGGGCGACGCTCGTTCTCGCTCCCTCCGCGGACGTCGACACGCTGCTCGACCTCATCGCCGAGCACCGGCCGGACGTGCTGCCGCTCGTGCCGCCCGCGCTTGCCGTGCGGCTTCTCGAATCGCCGCGGGCCCAAGCGGCCGACCTGTCCTGTCTGCGGGATTTCGTGGTCGGCGGGCAGCGGTTGCCGGTGGAGGTCGCCGAGCGGCTGCGGGATGAGCTGGGCATCCGGATCCGGCAGATGTTCGGGATGGCCGAAGGGATGTTCCTGGTCACGCCCGCCGGCGCGGACGAGGACGTGCGGCACCACACCGTCGGTGCGCCGATCTCCGCGGCGGACGAGATCCGGATTCTCGATCCGGTGTCCGAAAGCGAAGTCCCGGACGGCGAGGTCGGCGAGTTCGCCGCGCGCGGGCCGTACACGATCCGCGGCTACTACCGCGCCGAGGAGCACAACAAGACCGCGTTCACGCCTGACGGGTTTTACCGCACCGGCGACCTGGCCCGGCGGCACGTCAGCGCGAAGGGCGTCAGCTACTCGATCGACGGACGGATCAAGGACGTCATCAACCGCGGCGTCGAGAAGATTTTCGCCGAGGAGGTGGAGGAGATCATCGTCCAGCATCCGGACGTGGTCACCGCCGCGCTCGTCGCGATGCCCGATCCGGTGCTGGGCGAACGAGCGTGCGCGTACCTCGTGCTCGAGGACGGCGCCGAGCCGCTGACGGTGGAAACCCTTGGCGCGCATCTGCTCAGCCGCGGGCTCGCGAAGTACAAGCTGCCCGAACGCGTCGAGGTGGTGCCGGCGCTGCCGTTGACGAACGTCGGCAAGGTCGCGAAGAACCGGCTGCGCGCGGACGTGCAAGCGAAACTGGCCGAAGGGAGTGCCCGGTGACCCGGCGCGCGAACGTAATCGGGGGCGGACCCGGCGGGCTGTATGCCGCCCGGCTGCTGAAACTCAACGACCCGGGTCTGGAGGTCGTCGTCCACGAGCGGACGGACGCGTCGCGGGCGACGTTCGGGTTCGGGGTCGGGCTCACCGAGGCCACCATGCGCAACCTCGAACAGGCCGATCCGGAGACCGCGGACCGGGTCCGGGCGGTCAGTTACGTCGGGCACGAACTGCGCTTCGACGCTCCTGATCGGTCGGTGTGCCTGCACGGCGCGCGCAATCTCGCGGTCGGCCGGGCGGAACTGCTGCGGGTGCTGCGAGAAGCGGCGACCGAGGTCGGCGTCGAATACCGCGCCGGGTCGCGCGCCGATCTCGGCACCGTGACCGGCGACGTCGTCATCGCCGCGGACGGGGTCGGCAGCGCGACGCGCACCAAACTCAGCGCGGAACTCGGCGTCCGCACCACCCTCGGACGGACGCGGTACGTGTGGTGCGGCGCCCCGTTCGCCGCGTCGTCGGCCTTCTTCGCGGCGGCTCGGCGGGGACCGGAGCTGTTCGTCACCCACGCCTATCCGTACGCGGAGGACCGCAGCACTTTCCTGATCGAAGTGGACGACGAGACGTGGACGAGCGCCGGTCTCGCTGAGTTCGACGCGGCCACCGGTCCCGGCGAGACGGACCGGCAAAGCGTGCAGCTGCTGGAAAACGTGCTCTCGGACCAGCTTCGCGGCGGCGAGCTGCTCACGAACCGCACTCGCTGGAGCCGGTTTGTCAACCTCGGCCTCGACCGGTGGCACAGCGGGAACGTCGTGCTGCTCGGCGATGCCGCGCACACCGCGCACTATACGCTCGGCTCGGGCACCAAGCTGGCGCTGGAAGACGCGATCGCGCTGGCCGGGGCGTTGACGGGGGAGAGTTCGCCGTCCGCCGCGTTCGCCGCGTACGAACAGGCGCGACGACCGGCGGTGGAGCGGTTCAAGCAGCTCGCCGGCCGCAGTCAGCGGTGGTGGGATTCCTACCGGTGGCGGGCGGACTGGTCGGCCGAACGGCTCGGCCTGTCCTACATGACGCGTTCGGGCAACATCACGATGGCCGACTACGCCCGGTCCGAACCCGAGGTCGTGCGCGCCGCGCTGGAGTGGCTGGGTTCGGCGCCGACCGGCGACCCGGAGGAATGGGTGCTCGCACAACCGTTGCGGGGCAACGGGTTCCAGCTTCCGTCGCGGGTCACCACGCGTGCGGACCTCGGCCCGGTCGAAGAGCTTTCCTGGACCGAGCCGGACGTGTGGAGCGAGCCCGCCGACGACGCGGTCGCCCGCGCCGGTCGCGGTGCCGGTCCGCTGCTGCTCACCGGAGCCACGGACGAGTTCTGGGCAAGGGTCGACCTTGCCGAGCGGCTTCGCCTGCAGACCAGCCGATGCGTCGGCGTGCAGCTCCCCGAATCCGCGCGGGCCTTCGCGGCGACCTCGATCGGTGCCGGCCGGGCCGATTTCGCAGTCCTTGAAGACTTTCCCAGGAGGAATTCGTGACCAGCACTTCCCGGCGCGTCGGGCTGATCGTGCCGAGTTCGAACGTCACCGTCGAAACGGAGCTGCCGCGGCTGCTCCAGCGGGCGGCGGACGTCGAGTTTTCCTTTCACTCCAGCCGAATGCGCATGCACGCGGTGACACCTGAGCAACTGCGCGCGATGAACGCTCAGCGCGAGCGTTGCGTCCTGGAGATCGGCGACGCGCGGACGGACGTGCTCCTCTACGCCTGCCTCGTCGCGGTGATGGCGTCCGGTGTCGGGGCCCATCGGGACACGGAGCTGCGGATCGCCGAGCAACTCGCGCTCGGCGGCGCGGACGCCAAAGTCCTGTCCAGCGCCGGTGCGCTGGTGCGCGCCCTGAAGGATCTTGAAGCCAACCGCGTCGCGCTCGTCATGCCGTACACCGAACCGGTCGCGCGCACTGTGGTCGAGTACCTGGAGGCCGAGGGCTTCACGATCACCGGCTGGCGTGCGCTGGGCGTCGCAGACAATACGGAGGTCGGCTGTATACCGGGCGACAATGTGCTGTCTGCCGCCCGCGAACTCGACCTCCGGGACAGCGACGCGCTGGTGCTGTCGTGCTGTGTCCAGATGCCGTCCCTCGACCTGATCCAGCCCGCGGAGGACGAATTCGGACTGCCCGTGCTCTCCGCCGCCACCGCCGGCGCGTACTCGATCCTGCGCAGCCTCGGCCTTCCCGTCGAGCTGCCGGGCGCGGGTTCGCTGCTGCGCGCCGACGCCAAAGTCCAGGCCTGAAAGGAGTTTCCGCATGACTGAGAAGCCAGTGCACCGCGTGCGCGGAGTCGACCACGCCGCCTTCCCGACCTTCGACCCGGTCGCCACCGTCCGGTTCTACCGCGACGTGCTCAATTTCCCGATCGTCCACTCGATCTGCGCCGCGGGCTGGGGCCCGGAGAAACACCCGGACTTCATCCACTTCTTCTTCGACATCGGCGGCGGCGACCGCTTGGCGTTTTTCTATTACTTCGGCTGGGAACCAGCAGGCGACCAAACCGCCCCGGGCGACGCGTGGGCCCGGCTCCCGCACGGCACGCCGAAATTCTTCGCCGACAGCAGGCATCTGGCGATCAATGTCGCCGACGAGGAAGATCTGCTGGAGTATCGTCGTCGCCTGGACGAATCCGAATGGCCGGTCGAAATGCAGGTGATGCACGAAACCATCGAATCCATTTACACCCACGACCCGAACGGCTACATGGTCGAAATCACCCGCGCCTTGCGTCCAGTGACCCCGCAGGAGGACCTCGACGCGGAACTGACCCTGCGCGCGTTGTGCGACGTCGCTTCGGGCGAGGACCCGTCGATGGACAAACTGCTTACGCGCAAAGCAGAACTGATCGTCGAAGAGGCGGCTTCATGGGAGCCCGCGGGGAAGGAGATGGTCTGACGTGGCGCGGTTCTATGTCCTAGACGTGCCGGAAAACGAAGGCGTCCTCGCCGTGGCCCGCCAAGACGACGGCAATACGGTCGACCGGATCGGCCCGTACTTCCGAATCAGCGCCCCGGGAACAATCGTCATCGACCGCCGCGCGACGGGTTGTCGGCACGCCGTTTGGTACAGCGCGATCGCCGGTCTGGAAGGGTCCGTGATCACTCAGCACGACAAGAACGCGCTGCGGATCGAAAGGCGCCCCCATGCCTGAAAACGGCCTAGGCGCGGGCCGCTACCTGGCCCCCGCCTCCCTCCCCGAGGCGACCACCGCAACCGCACACCAACTGACAACCTCCGACGGCGCGACAGTCAACGGTCTGCTTAGGACAGTCCCAGGTGCGTCCACCGTGGCTTTCTTGATGCATCCGCGGCAGGATTTCTCGCACCACGTCCTGGTTCCCGAACTGCTAGCCCAAGGCTATGCGGTATGGACCCAAGGCACCCGCACCGTCGGCAACGACCTCACCCTGCTACACGAGCAAGCCCTGCTGGACATGGCAGCCGGACACGTCTTCCTGCGCTCCGCGGGCTTCCTGTCAGTAGTCCTCATCGGACACTCCGGCGGCGCAGCCCTGGCTGCTTTCTACCTACAGCAGGCCGCCCTGCCTCCATCCGCCCGACTCCACTGTGCCCCAAGCGGAAAACCAGTCCCTCTCCCTGAGGCCGAAATGCCCGTCGCGGACGGTTTCCTCATGATGGCCCCGCATCCCGGTCAGGGAGCTTTACTGCTGCGCCTGATCGACCCCTCGGTAACCGACGAACAAGACCCCCGCTCAGCTTCACCGGCCTTGGACCCCTACCTCCCCGCGAACGGTTTCGCCATCCCGCCGGAATCCTCGACGTACTCTGCGGATTTCATCACGGCGTACCGCTCGGCCCAATACGAACGCGTCGCCCGAATCGACGAACGAGCCCGGGAACTGGCAGAGGAATCGGCCACCGCACGGCGTCGCTACTCCACCTCCAAAGACCCAGCCGACCGACGGAGCGCCCTGGCGACCGGAGTGCTAACCGTCTACCGCACCGACGCGGACCTGCGTTCAGTCGACCTGTCACTGGACCACAACGACCGCCCATACGGTTCACTATTCGGCCGCCGCCCGGACCTGACCAATTACGGAGTGCTCGGCTTCGGACGCCTGACGACCCCAGACTCGTGGCTGTCGACCTGGTCGGCGATCTCGAGCAACGCAGACTTGGCCGGTTGCCTGCCGGACGTGAAGGTGCCGACGCTGCTGGTCGAACTGACTGGCGATCAGGCGTGTTTCCCCGCCGACGCCAAACGCTTCCACGACCTGAGCGGCGCATCAGACGCCACGCATGTTCGGGTGCCGGGTAGGCATTTCGGCGCCCCTCTGCACGAGGGGATGACCTCAGGAGCGACCCTCGCCGGAGCGGAGATGGGCCAGTGGCTGGGGGAGCGCTTCCCGGCAGGCGCGCTTGCGGTGAGGTGAGCCGGCTGCCTGCTCCCGGTGGGTTCGCTCGCGGCGAGGTGAGTTGGGCTGCCTTCTCCTGGCGGGCTCGCTCGCGGTGAAATGATCCGGACTGCTGCTCCTGGCTAGTTTGCTCGTGGTGAGGTGAGCCAGACTGCTGCTCCCGGTGGGTTCCGCTCGGGGTGAGGTGAGCAGGGTTGCGGCTCCTGACGGGTTTCGCTCGCGGCGAGGTAAGTTGGGCCGCCTTCTCCTGGCGGGTTCGCTTGCTTGCCTTGAATTCTTTCTTCTGCGCGCCGGTCTTCTCTCGCGGGGAGGACCGGCGCACTTTCGCTTCCCCGAGGGCTTGCGATTCGGCCGTTGCGATCCGGAGGCGACGGGAGTCCCGGCCGCCGGTCCAACACCGGACGGTCGTTGATCCTGCCGACTGGCCACCGATATCCAAGTCGATTGCATACAGTCGCCTGACCACGCGCCGATAGTCGATTGCATACCGTCGACGGGCAGCGCGCGGACACGGCAGGCCCCGAATGGATTCTGCCGGTCGAATCCGGTCGAATCCGGCGGCTCATCTACCGGAGACAGTAAGCAGGATTCCAGTCGCCAGCCGCCTGTCGCCAGCCGCCTGTCGCGTGTCCGCCAGTCGCGTGTCTGCCGGTCACCTGTCGACCAGTCACCGGCATCCCGGTCGATTGCATACAGTCGGCTGCGGTCTGCAGGCAAACAACATCCGGCAATCGACACTCCGCCGGATCTGACACCTCTCTCGCTGCAGTCAGAGCCCACTGCGGCCGACATCTCTCTCGCCGCAGGCGATCCCCCTGGCAAGAACCCCAGCGGATTGGCGCAGTGCATTGGCGCGCGGAGACCGCTCACCCGCCCGCAACCCCAGCCGAGCACCCGCCCCACCCCAAGGCCACCCCCAACTGTGACCCTCATCAACAACAAGCGCCAACAACATACCGCGTATGCAACTATTGCGAAGGCCGACAAACAGCACCAACACGCAGACCAAGGAGACGCGGGCTCATGCCACTAGCACTGGTAGCGCTGGCCATCGGCGCGTTCGGGATCGGCACCACCGAATTCGTGATCATGGGCCTTCTCCCCGAGATCGCCGCCGAATTCGGGGTGTCCATCCCGTCCGCAGGCCTTCTGGTGACCGGGTACGCGCTCGGGGTCGTCGCCGGAGCGCCGGTGATGACGATTCTCGGCACGAAGATCAATCGCAAGACCATGCTCATGCTGCTCATGGGCCTGTTCATCGCCGGGAACCTGTTGTCGGCGGTCGCGCCCGCGTTCGGGGTCATGCTTGCTGGGCGGATTGTCGCGTCGCTCGCGCACGGGGCGTTCTTCGGGATCGGCTCGGTCGTCGCGGCGGAGCTCGTCGCGCCGGACAAGCGGGCCGGGGCGATCGCGATCATGTTCACCGGGCTCACGGTCGCCAACATCGTCGGCGTGCCGCTCGGGACGTTCGTCGGGCAGGCGGTCGGGTGGCGGGTCACCTTCGGGATCGTCGCGGCGCTCGGCGTCGTCGGGCTCGCGGGCGTCGCGAAGCTGGTGCCGGACCTGCCCCGGCCCGAAGGGGCGCACTTGCGCAAGGAGCTCGCCGCGTTCCGGAACGTCCAGGTGGTGCTCGCGATGGCCATGACGGTCCTCGGTTTCGGCGGGGTCTTCGCCGCGATCACCTACATCGCCCCGATGATGACCGAGATCGCCGGGTACTCCTCGGGCGCGGTGACCTGGCTGCTGGTGCTGTTCGGCATCGGCATGTTCCTCGGCAACCTGACCGGCGGCCGGTTCGCCGACCGCAAGCTCATGCCGATGCTTTACGTCAGCCTCGGCGGGCTCGCGATCGTCCTAGCGCTGTTCACCGTCACCGCGCACAGCAAAATCCTCGCCGCGGCAACGATTCTGCTGATCGGCGCGCTCGGCTTCGCCACTGTGCCGCCGCTGCAGAAGCGCGTTCTCGACGAGGCGCACGGCGCGCCGACGCTCGCCTCCGTCGTCAACATCGGCGCGTTCAACCTCGGCAACGCGCTCTCCGCGTGGCTCGGCGGCGTCGTGATTTCCGCCGGATTCGGTTACACAGCACCGAACTGGGTCGGGGCCGCGCTCGCCGGTTCCGCGCTCGGCCTCGCGGTCTTGTCGGCCGCCCTCGAACGCCGACCGCGCGTCGCGGTGCCCGAACCCCTTGTCCAGCACTGAGAAAGGCAATACCGATGAAGATCCGCCTCAACAACGGCGTCGAAATCCCGCAACTCGGCTTCGGCGTCTTCCAGGTCCCGGACGACCAGACCACGGCCGCGGTGGCCAGCGCTCTCGAAGCTGGCTACCGCAGCATCGACACCGCCGCGATCTACGGCAACGAAGCAGGCGTCGGCCGCGCCATCGCCGAGTCCGGGATCCCGCGCGACGACCTCTTCGTCACCACCAAGCTGTGGAACGAAGACCAGGGCTACGACTCCACCCTGCGCGCCTTCGACGCCAGCCTCGCGAAACTCGGTCTCGACTACGTCGACCTGTACCTGATCCACTGGCCGACCCCCGCCCGCGACCGCTACCTCGACACCTGGCGCGCCCTGGAACACCTCGCCAAGGACGGCCGCATCCGCGCCGCGGGCGTGTCCAACTTCCAGCCCGCGCACCTGCTCCACCTGCTCGACAACAGCGGCCTCGTGCCCGCTGTCAACCAGATCGAGCTGCACCCCGGCCTGCAACAGGCCGAACTGCGCGCCTTCCATGCCGAGCACGGTATCGCGACCGAAGCGTGGAGCCCGCTTGCCCAGGGTGCCGTCCTGACCGACCCGGCGATCACCGAAATCGCCGCGCGCACCGGGAAATCCGCCGCGCAGGTGGTGCTGCGCTGGCACCTGCAGTTGGGCAACATTGTGATCCCGAAGTCCGTGACGCCCGCCCGGATCCGGCAGAACCTCGACGTCTTCGACTTCGACCTGACCGACAGCGACCTCGCCGCCATCGCCACCGCCGACCGTGGCCTGCGCACCGGGCCGGACCCGGATCAGTTCAACTGACGGATCGCCGCGAGACAGCGGACACCGCCTCCTCGACGCCGCATCGGGTGCACGCCAGGCACTCGATGCGGCGTTTTGCGCATGCCGCCCCGGGGTTCGGCTCGGTCTCGGCCGGGGCGGGATGTGCAGCCTGGTCGGGCGGAGATGCGCAGCCCTTGGACCGGGCGCCGTGACCGCCGAGGCCGAGATGTGCGGCATTTGGATCTGGTCGCTGTGTTGGCCGGGGCAGAGTGAGGCGGGGCGTGGATCTGTTGGCTGGGGCGGAGTTGTGCAGCGCCTGGACCGGGCAGCGCTGTCCGCCGGGGTGGAGTTGTGCGGCTCCTGGAACTGGTGGCAGTGTCGGCTGGGGCCGGAGTTATGCGGCACCGGGCAGCTGTGCCCGACGGGGTGACGTTGTGCGGTGCCTTGGCCGGGCCGCCTGCCAGGTGGGGCGGAGTTATGCGGCACTTGGGCCGGGCAGTTGTGCCCGGCGGGGTGGGGTGGTGCGGTGCCTGCGCCGGGCCGCCCTGGCAGGTGGGACGGAGTTATACGGCACTTACGCCGGGCAGCCGTGTCAGCTGGGGCGGAGTTATGCGGCACTTGGACCGGGCAGCTGTGCCCGCCTGGGCGGAGTGGTGCGGCACCTGGACCGGGCCGCCGTGTCAGCTAGGGCGGAGTTATGCGGCGCTTGACCCTGGTTGCCGTGTCGCCCGGGGCGGAGTGGTGCGGCACAGGAGCCGGAACAGCCGTGTCGGCTGGGGCGGAGATGCGCAGTACCCCGACTGGGTAGCCGTGTCAGCGAGCGCCCACCTGTCCGAAGCACGCCCGAAATCGCGGCCCGTCCGTCTAGTTCCGTACGAGCCGGGTCGCCGTGACCCCGTTCGGGAAGGCCGTTCGCTCCGCCACCGAAAACACTGTCGGATCGAACCCGCCCTCCACCATTGGGATTCCCGCACCGGCCACCACCGGGTAGCTCTTCAGCACGATTTCGTCGATCTCCGGCAGCAGCGCCCCGGCGAGTTTGCCGCCGCCGCAGAGCCAGATGTCTTTTCCGGTTTCCTCCGTCTTCAGTTCTCTCGCCAGGCCGACCGGATCGCCGGGGACGACGGTTACTGCTGGGTCGAGGTCCGGTTTCAGGGTGCTCGACACGACGTACTGGCGAAGGTGCGCATAGGGACTGGGGACGCTCGGATCGAGCTGATGCGTCGCGCGGCCCATCAGGACAGTGTCGAAACGGCGGTTCGGGGCACCTTCGACACCGGCAGCGGCGCGGAAGGCGGTCGGGATGGTTTCCGGGTACAGCGTGTTCATGAATCCCATGTAAGCGGCGGTCTGCTGGGCGTCGCCTTGCGGGAAGAAGTCGAACTCGCCCGCGGGGCCGGCGATGCGGCCGTCGAGGGTGACTGCGATGTAGTACACGAGCTTTCGCATCTAGGAACTCCGTCTGTAGTACTATGCCTGAAGTGGTTTGAAACGTACTACTACAGCTGGAGTGGTGTCAAATGGTGCGGAGGAACGACCAGCGGCGGGCTGCGCTCGTTGACGCGGCGATCGAAGTGCTGGCGCGCGAGGGAGCGCGTGGGCTGACGTTCCGGGCGGTCGACGGGGAGGCTGGCGTACCCGCGGGCACCGCGTCGAACTACTTCGCCAATCGTGACGAGCTTTTCACGCAGGCTGGGGCTCGGGTGTACGAGCGGCTGCAGCCGGAGGACGACTCGCTGCCGCCGGGGCTCGGGGACCGGGAGTCGTATGCGCAGCTGATGCGTGAGCTGGTCGGTCGGATCGCGGCGTTTCGCACCGGGTATCTGGCGTTGCTGGAGCTCCGGCTCGAAGCCACTCGACGGCCGGAGTTGCGGAGGGTGCTGACGGAGCGGGTTCGGGACGACGTCGAGGGGAACGTCGCGTACCACCTGGCGTCCGGGCTGCCCGGCGACGCCACCGCGGTCAAGCTGCTGATTCTCGCGCTGAACTGGCTGATCGTCGAACAGCTGACCTTGCCGGACGTTTTCTCCGAAGCGGAACGGGAACACTTGATCACCGAGGCGGTCGAACGGATCATCGGCCCCGAATAAGGACTATCCGGGAGAAAAAGAACCGTTTCCCAGCCCGCTCTCGACCGCTAATTTAGGTTTGCCTATCGTAATCTGCGTGCAGTGGGCAGACGCGGTTCCGAACCTGATGATCGGCTTGCGCGAAGGGCTGGAAGCGGGCCTCGTGGTGAGCATCCTGCTGGCCGCGCTGCGCAAGATCCGGCGGCCGGAAGATGGCACAGCGGGGCCGGTTTCGACCGCTCCGGTGTGGCTGGGCGTGCTGGGCGCGGTGACCGTCGCGGGCAGTTTCGCCACAATTCTCACCTTTTCCACCGATGTCCTATCCTCCCGGGCGCAGCAGATCGTCGGCGGCTCTCTGAGCGTGCTAGCGGTATTCCTCGTCACCGGCATGGTGTTTTGGATGCGGCGTACCGCGATGGGGCTTTCCGCACAATTGCGCGGCGAAGTCGAACGCGCGGTGGCGATCGGCGCGGGCGCGCTTACGCTCACTGCGTTCCTGGCGGTCGGCCGGGAGGGCCTGGAGACCACGCTGTTCCTCTGGACGGCGGTGAAAGCGTCCGGCACCACGGTCGCGCCGCTGACCGGAGCGGCGCTCGGGCTCGGCCTCGCGATCCTGCTGTGCTGGCTGCTCTACCGCCGCGCGGTAAAGCTCAACCTCGGCGTTTTCTTCAGCCGTACGGCATTCGTGCTGATCGTCATCGCGGCGGGCGTTCTGTCCTATGGCCTCGGCGACCTCCAGGACGGAGGCGTGCTGCCCGGCCAGAGCTGGGTCGCCTTCGACCTCACCGGCGCGCTCGATCCGAACTCGTGGTGGGTTTCGCTGATCAGCGGCGTCACCGAGTTGACGCCCCGGATGACCGTTCTGCAGGTTACGGCCTGGCTCGGTTACCTCGCCGTCGTGCTCCCGCTGTTCGTCAAGGCCGGTCGGCAGCCCGTCGAGCGCAAGCCGGAAAGCGAACCTGCGCCGGCGGGGAAGTGGGAACGGCTCGCGGGCAAGCACACCGCGATCGTCGCGGGCGCGCTGGTGCTGGCACCGGTCGCGGTGGCTGCGTTGGTGATCGCCGTGCTTCCCCAAGCCGCAACGGGTTCCACAATCTCCGTATCCGAGCACGATTGCGCGCCGGAGTGGAAGTCCGCGCAAGCCGGGACGCAAAGAATCACGGTGACCAACAAAACCGCGAAGGCGGGCGAGATTCGGCTCGACGACAGCAGCGGCGGGATCGTCGCGGAGATCGAGACGATCGGCCCGGCCACAAGCGCCACGATGTCCGCGACGCTGGCCGACGGTTCCTACACCTTCCACTGCCTGATGTCCGGACAGGCGACCACTGCCTCGGCTCCGGTGCAGGTCAGCGGCGGGGCGGCGAACGACGGTCCGGCTCCGGTCAAGCCGGTCACCACTGAAGATCTCACCGGCCCGAATCAGAAATATCTCGCTTACGCAGCCCAGCAACTCGGCACGGTGTCGAGCGCGGTGGGCACGGTCCGCGCGGATCTGGCCGCGAACAACACCGATGCGGCGAAGAAGGATTGGCTGACCGCGCAGCTCGCGTGGGAGCGAGTCGGCGCGTCCTACAACAGTTTCGGAGACGCGGGTACCGCGGTCGACGGCCTGCCCAACGGGTTGCCCGCCAACACAGCTGATCCCGGCTTCACCGGGTTGCACCGCTTGGAGTACGGCTTGTGGCACGGTCAGGCTCCGGTGTCCCTGGTGCCGGTCGCCGACCAGCTCACCCAGGATCTCGCGGCCCTGCGCGGAAAACTCGCCACTGACGACGTCGCGGGCGATCCCACGAAGCTGCCGATACGCGCGCACGAAATCCTCGAAGACGCGATCCGCGATCATCTGTCCGGAATGGACGATCAAGGCAGCGGAACCGCTTACCCCGCAACGGATGCCGATGTTGATGTCACCCGCACGGTCCTGGCTGAGCTGACTCCGCTGCTCAACGAGCGCGCGCCCAATCTAGTCCAGACAGCGGAAAAGCAGCTCACCACGTTGCACGAGGCGCTGGTCAACCACGCGTCCACCACTCTCGCCCAGCGGCAGGCGGTGAACGGCGCGGCCGGAGCTGTCGTCGAAACGCTGTCCGCGGTGCCCACTCTGCTCGAAGTTCCCCCGAGCCACTGATCGGCTGGTGAATCCCGAAGTGACGAACGTCAATCGCCGCAACTTCCTGAAAGGCGCGGCCGCCGGAGCGGCAGGCACCGCGCTCACCGGAGGCGTGCTGATCGGCGGCGCCCAGGCCGACGAACGCTCCGCCGGCGCGGTGCCGACCCCGGCGACGGAGTATCCGTTCCACGGTGCCAACCAGTCCGGTGTGCTCACTCCGGCTCCGGCCGAAAAGCAGGCATCCGCCGCCTTCGTGGCATTCGACCTGCTCAGCGGCTCGAAGACAGACCTGATCGCGCTCCTGCACACGCTCACCGACCGCGCCCGGTTCCTCACCGCCGGTGGCACGCCGCCGAATCTGGGCGTCGGACGGCCGCCGTCGGACAGCGAGGTGCTCGGCCCGTCCGTCGTCGCCGACGGTCTCACCGTCACGGTTTCCTTCGGCGCGAGCCTCTTCGACCGCGTCGGTCTCGCTGCGCGAAAACCGAAAAAGCTGACCCCGATGAAGATCTTCCCGGACGACGCGCCGGAAGCCGCCTGGATGCACGGGGACCTGCTGATCCAGTTGTGCGCCAACAATCCGGACACCGTGCACCACGCGCTCCGCGACCTCACCCGGCACACCCGCGGCGCGATGCAGCTGCGGTGGAAGATGCACGGCTACAACCCGCCGCCGCGGCCGTCCGGCGCGGGCCGGAACCTGCTGGGATTCAAGGACGGCACGGCGAACCCGGTCGGCGGCGAGGCGAGCGGGCTGGTGTGGGTCGACGATCCGGCCGAACCCGCGTGGGCGCGCGGCGGCAGCTACCAGGTAGTGCGACTGATCCGGATGCTGGTCGAGTTCTGGGACCGGGTGTCGATCAACGAACAGGAGAAGATGTTCGGCCGCCGCCGCGATTCGGGCGCGCCGCTGGACGGCAACGCCGAGACCGACAACCCGGACTACGCCGCCGACCCGAAGGGCGCGGTGATCCCGTTGACCTCGCACATCCGCATGGCCAACCCGCGCACGCCCGCCACCGACAACCAGCGCCTGGTCCGCCGTTCCTACAACTACGACCTCGGCGTGGACGCGAACGGGGAACTCCAGGCCGGGCACGTGTTCGTCTGCTATCAGCAGGACGTGCGGCGGCAGTTCGAGACGGTGCAGCAGCGGCTGGCCGGCGAACCGCTGGTGGACTACGTCCAGCCGTTCGGCGGCGGCTACTTCTTCACGCTGCCCGGCGTCCGCGACCAGGCCGACTGGTACGCCAGCGGACTGTTTGGTTAGGCTAACCTTGCTTCGAGTGGTCGAGGTGCGGTGCAATGAGGTATGGACCTGTACTCGATCGGCGAGGTGTCGGCGCGCTTCGACGTGCCGGTGTCGACGCTGCACTACTGGGAGAGCTGCGGCCTGATCGAGCCGCACCGCCGCTCCGGCTGGCGGTTCTACGACCGCGACCAGCTCTACCGGATCGCGCTGATCCGCACCTGGCGCGAAACCGGCCTGCTGAGCCTCGACGACATCGCGGCGCTGCTCGGCGTCCACGGCCAGTCCGACGACTGGCGGAGCACGGTCACTGCCCGGATCGAGTCGATCCAGGAACAGGTGACTCGACTGCTCGACGCGCAGGCCTATCTGCACCACCTCATGACGTGTCGGCACGACGGTCCTCTGGACGAGTGCCCTGGGTTCCGGGCCGGGGTGGAGCTGCCGGTGGCCAAGGCGGCCAAGTAGTCGGTGCCATCGTGGCACCGGATTTTTCCGAGGTGGCACCACTCTCTGACCTGGGGTTTCGCTAGCTGCAGTGCCATAGTGGTGCCAAATTGAGCCATGGTGGCTTGTGGTGGTGCCAAGCGTGTGCCATAGTGGTGCCATGGACTTGACCACGTACGTAAGCAACCTCGGGCGGGAATTCGCGACGCTGGCCGAGGCCGGCGGCGAAGAGGGACGCGCGCTGGTCGAGCGGCTGACCGGATCGCTCGAATCGGCGATCCGGATGACTCTCCTGGACACCCTGTCCGGCGCCGTCGACGAGATCACCCGGGACCTCGCGCCCGGCTCGGTCGAACTGCGCCTGCGCGGCCGCGACCCGAATTTCGTCGTGACCGCGCCGCCCGCCGAACCCGCTCCGGCTCCGGCTCCCGCGGCGGAACCGGCTCCGGAGGCCGAACCGCTGTTCTCCGAGGACGGCCCGTCCGCGCGGATCAACGTGCGGCTGCCCGAGCAGCTCAAGGCCGCGGTCGAGGAGGCCGCCGCCAAGGAAGGCCGTTCGGTCAACGCCTGGCTCGTCCGGGCGGCCACCGCGGCGCTGCAGCAGCGGCCCGAACGCGAGCAGCGGTTCGACCCGCCCGGCGGCACGTTTTCCAAGCAGAGCTTCACCGGCTGGGTCCGATAGCTCTCTCTTTTTCGCGTACTCCTTCACCCGTCTCTGACCTGCGGAGACGGCACACCTATCCGAAATGTGGGGACAACCATGCCTAAATTCGACACGCCCGACCCGATTTCCGTCACCCTCGACCTGGGCGTCGGCCAGGTCCGGTTCGCCGCGAGCGACCGTGCCGACACGGTCGTCGAGGTCCGGCCGACCGACGAGGCGGACTCGTCCGACGTGAAGACCGCGAAGCAGGTCCGCGTCGACTACAGCAACGGCACGCTGCACATCACCGGCCCGAAGATGCGGGCGTTCGACTTCTCCCGCAAGACCCGCTCGGTCGACGTGACGGTCGAACTGCCCACCGGCTCGCGGGTCACCGCCGAGGTGCAGGCGGGTGCGTTCCAGGGCACCGGGCAGCTCGGACAGTCGCGGTTCAAGACCGCGGCCGGGAACGTCAGCCTCGACCGCACTGGTCCGCTGCGCGTCGACACCTCGGTCGGGCACGTGACGGTCGAAGGGGTCGCGGGCGACGCCGAGGTCTCCACGTCGTCCGGGAAGGTTCGGCTCGGGCAGATCGACGGGACCGTGGCGGTCAAGAACTCCAACGGCGAAACCACGATCGAGTCCGCCGGCGCCGAGGTCCGGGTGCGCGCGGCCAATGGCGACATCACCGTCGAGCACGCTGGTTCCGGGGTCGACGCGAAGACGTCCAACGGGGCGATCCGGCTCGGCGAGGTCGTCCGCGGTTCGGTCCTGCTCGAGAGCGCGATCGGCGACCTGCGTATCGGCATCGCCGAGGGCACCGCGGCCTGGCTCGACGTGAAGACCAACTTCGGCCACGTGCGCAACCAGCTGGAGACGTCGGCCGGCGCGGGCGAGTCCAAGGAGACCGTCGAGGTCCGCGGGCACACGGCGTTCGGCGAAATCGTCATCCACCGCTCCTGACTCACATCTGAGGGGAAACCTATGTCCAGCAACCATTCCCGGCCCGCGATCGCCGCGACCGGACTCCGCAAATCCTTCGGCGACCACGTCGTGCTCGACGGCATCGACCTCACCGTCGCCCGCGGCACGGTCTTCTCGCTGCTCGGCGCGAACGGCGCGGGCAAGACCACCACGGTGAAGATTCTGTCCACTTTGATCAATGCCGACGCCGGCGCGGCGCAGGTCGCCGGGTACGACCTCCTCGCGGAAGCCGACGGGGTGCGGGCTTCGATCGGGGTCACCGGGCAGTTCTCCGCCGTCGACAATCTGCTGACCGGCGAGGAAAACCTGCTGCTGATGGCGGATCTGCACCACCTCGACCGGACCGCCCGGCGGCAGCGCACGGCGGAGCTGCTCGAACAGTTCGATCTCGTCGAAGCGGCGAAGAAGCCGGTGTCGACGTACTCCGGCGGCATGCGGCGCAGGCTCGACCTGGCGCTGACGCTGGTCGGCAGCCCGCAAGTGATCTTCCTCGACGAGCCGACCACTGGCCTCGACCCGCGCAGCCGCCGGGCGATGTGGGAGATCGTGCGCAAACTGGTGGCCGACGGGGTCACGATTTTCCTTACCACGCAATACCTCGAAGAGGCCGACGAACTGGCGGACCGGATCGCGGTGCTCGACCACGGGCGGATTGTCGCTGAGGGCACGGCGGAAGAGTTGAAGCGCCAGATTCCCGGCGGACACGTTCAATTGCGCTTCGAGGAAGAGGCGGACCTCGCGGAGGCGCAGCGTGCGCTGAGCGAGGCGTCGCGGCAGCACGACGCGCTGGTGCTGCGCGTGCCCAGCGACGGGAGCCTGCAGTCGCTCAAGGCGTTGATCGACCGGCTCGACGCGTTGCCAGTGAAGGTCGGCGAACTGTCCGTGCACACCCCTGATCTCGACGACGTTTTCCTTGCCCTGACTGGCAACCCCACTGACGAAAAGGTGACTTCCCGATGACTGCTCCCGTTCTCGCCGGCCCGGATCTGCGGTTCCACCCGGTGCGCGATTCGCTGACCATGCTGCGCCGGAATCTGAAGCACATGCTCCGATATCCGTCGCTGACGATCATGCTGGTCGGCATGCCGGTCGTGTTCCTGCTGCTGTTCGTCTACGTTTTCGGCGGCACCCTAGGCGCCGGGTTAGGCGGGGCGGGCGGAGGCAGAGCCGAGTACGCCAACTTCGTCGCGCCGACGATTCTGCTGATGACCATTACCGCCACCGTGCAGGGAACGGCGATTTCGGTGGCGATGGACCTGACCGAGGGGGTCATCGCCCGGTTCCGGACCATGCACATCGCGCGGGTTTCGGTGCTGACCGGGCATGTGCTCGGCAGTGTGCTGCAAGCGTTGTTCGGGCTCGTGGTGGTCACCGGGGTCGCGCTGCTGGTCGGGTTCCGGCCCGCCGCCGGAGTTGGTTCGTGGTTCGCGGCGGTCGGATTCCTGGTGGTGGTGGCGCTTGCGCTGGTGTGGCTGTGCGTCGCGCTTGGACAGGTGAGCAAGAGCGTCGAATCGGCGAGCAACACGCCGATGCCGTTGCTGCTCCTGCCTTTCCTCGGCAGCGGCTTCGTGCCGACCGACTCGATGCCGGGTGCGCTGCGGTGGTTCGCCGAGTACCAGCCGTTCACGCCGATCATCGAGACCCTGCGTGCGCTGCTGCTCGACAAGCCGCTGGGCAACCACCTGTGGTTCGCGCTCGGCTGGTGCGCCGTGATGGGCATCGGCGGCTATCTCTGGTCCAAGAAGCTTTTCAATCGCGAATACGCACACTGAAGGGGGCATGGGGGATGACTGGCGAAGAGATCGTGCAAGGGGTTCCGATGGGGCGGGCGCGGGGATGTCCGTTCGATCCTCCGCCGTCGCTGACCGCGGTGCGGGACCGGGCTCCGCTGGCGCGGATGGCGTTCCCGGACGGGCACGTCGGCTGGCTGGCCACCGGACACGCGGAGGTCCGGGCGATCCTGGCGGACCAGCGGTTCAGCAGTCGGTACGAACTGTGGCACTACCCGTTTCCCGGGATGGAGCAGTTCCCGGAATTGCCACCGGCTCCGGTGGGGGACATGACGGGGCTCGACGCGCCGGAGCACACGCGGTTCCGGAAACTGCTGACGGGCAAGTTCACGGTGCGGCGGATGCGGTTGCTCAGCGACCGGGTGGCCGAGGTCGCTGACGAGTATCTGGACGCGATGGAGAAGGCCGGGCCAGGGGTCGATCTGCTCGAAGCTTATGCATATCCGGTTCCTGCGGTGATGATTTGCGAACTGCTCGGGGTGCCTTATTCGGATCGGGCTTCGTTTCTGGGGTATGCCGCGGCGATCAGTGATGTTGATCTTTCCGAAGCGGAGAGGATGACTGCTTATGGACAGCTGCAGGAGTATGTGGCTTCGCTGGTACCGGCTAAGCGGGCCGCGCCCACGGACGATTTGTTCAGCGACCTGACCGGCAGCGATCTGACTGACGAGGAATTGGCTGGGCTGGGGACGTTCCTGCTGGCGGCAGGCCTGGATACCACGGCGAACATGCTGGCGTTGGGGACTTATGCGTTGCTTCGCCATCCGGAGCAGTGGGCGGCGGTGCGGGATGAGCCGGAGGCTGCTGGCGGGGCGGTTGAGGAGTTGATGCGGTATCTGTCCATCGCGCATACCGGGGTGCGGAGTGCGCTGGAGGATGTCGAGGTCGGCGGGCAGGTTATCCGGGCTGGGGAGTCTGTGGTGCTGTCGGTGCAGGCGGCTAATCGGGATCCGCTGAAGTTCGAGCGGCCGGATAAGCTCGATGTGCGGCGGGGCGCGGTGGGGCATGTCGGGTTCGGGCATGGGATTCATCAGTGTTTGGGGCAGCAGTTGGCTCGCGTGGAGATGACTGTGGCGTTGCCTGCTCTGGTGCGGCGGTTTCCTGAGCTGCGGGTGGCGGGGGAGGTTGTTTTGCGGCCTGAGTTGCAGAATATTTACGGGGTTTCGCGGTTGCCGGTCGCCTGGTGAGTTCGGGTCGGTCGTGGTTGCGTTGGCTCCCTCGCTTTTGATTGTTTAACACTGGCTCGGCGCTATCAAGGGCGCCTTCGGCGTCGCTTCGCGATGACCGCTGGCGCGGCCACCCTTGACAGCGCCGAGCCAGTGCTAACTGCGGCGGGGGCGAGGGGATGGGGGTGGAGTGGTCGTCTTGGTGAGTTGCGGGGGACGGGATGGCCTTGGCGCGACCGAGGTGTCGTGAGGGGGTCCCTGAGGGAATCAGATTCCCTCAGGGGTCCCCTCACGGACATTCGCAGGGGCGTGCAGGACGGCGGGCTACGCGCGTAGGCATCGCTCGCGTGTGCGGGTCGGCTGCTCGGGGACGACAACGGGCGCTTCTTTCCTCAGGTCGGGGCGGAATTCGAGGCGACGGGCGGCGTCCGGCGGGGGAAGATCGGAAGCGCGGAGTGTCAAGTAATGGACTGTGTACCGTTCGTAGGGTTCGCGCGGCGCAGGCTCGCGGAGCTGCTTCGGTGAAGCTGGCACCTATACTCGGGCGTTGTGACTGAAGGGTTCTCGCAGGTGCTGGAGCGTTGCCGGGCGTTCCTGGAGGAGCGGCAGCCGTCGACGCCGTGTCTGGTCGTGGACCTTGACGTGGTGCGCGGGAACTGCGAGCGGCTTGGGCGGGTGCTGCCGGAAGCGCGGATGTACTACGCGGTCAAGGCTAATCCGGCGCCGGAGGTCGTGCGGGTTCTTCGGCAAACGGGCGCTGGGTTCGATGTCGCGGGGCGCGAGGAGATCGAGTTGTGTCTCGCGCAAGGGGTGCGGCCCGAGTTGCTGTCTTACGGCAACACGGTGAAGAAGGCTCGAGACATCGAGTTCGCGCATCGCGTGGGGGTGCGGCGGTTTACCTTCGACAGCCTCGAGGACCTGGAGAAGATCGCGGAGTTCGCGCCGGGGGCGACGGTCTCGTGCCGGATTCTGGTGGACAGTCCTGGATCGCAGACGCCGTTCGGGCGCAAGTTCGGCTGTGCTCCCGAGATGGCGGTCGACCTGCTGGTTCGGGCGGCGGGGCTGGGGCTGGATCCGGAGGGGGTCGCGTTTCACGTTGGGTCGCAGCATGTCGATCCGCGGGCTTGGGAAGTCGGGATCGCTGCCGCGGGCGAGGTGACTCGTGCGGTTGCGGAGCGCGGGGTTTCCTTGCGGGGGTTGAATATCGGCGGTGGGTTACCCGTTGGCTATCGGGCTGAGCCGCCTTCGTTGGAGGAGTACGCGGCGGTTATTCGCGATGCGGTGGGGCGGCATTTCGCGGTGGCGCCTGAGTTGTCGTTCGAGCCGGGGCGGGCGGTGGTGGCGTCGGCTGGGGTGATTCGCAGCGAGGTCGTGCTGGTGTCGCGCAAGTCCGCGGCGGACGAGAAGCGTTGGGTGTATCTCGACATCGGCCGGTACGGCGGGCTGGCCGAGACGGAGAACGAGGCGATCGCGTACCGGTTGGTCACCGCGCATGACGGCGGTCCGGATGGGTCCGTTGTGGTTGCGGGGCCGACGTGCGACGGGGACGACGTGCTTTATCAGCGCACGCCGTATCGGTTGCCGTTGGCGTTGCGGGCTGGGGATTACGTCGATATTCCGGACGCTGGAGCGTACACGCAAAGCTATTCTTCGGTGTCGTTCAACGGGTTTCCGCCGCTGCGGTCGTACTTCATCGGCGGGGAGACCGGCGGGGTCGGGGAATTCGCTGGACGGCATGTGCTGGCTGAGTTCTCCGGGGTGTCCGCGGAGTTGCTCGACGATCCGGCGTTTCTGTGCGAGAGCTTGGAACGAGTGCTGGACAAGGCCGGCGCGACGGTGTGCGAGCTGACGTACAAGCAGTTCGAACCGCACGGGGTGACGGCGATGGCGTTGCTGTCGGAGTCGCACGCTTCGATCCACACGTATCCGGAGCGCGGGTCGGCGTTCGTGGATGTGTTCACGTGCGGGCACAAGGCGGATCCGGAGCAGGCGGTTCAGTTGTTGCGGGACTTGCTCGGCGCGAGCGTTTCGCGGGTCACCACTATCCACAGAGGACAGGAAGACAGTTGAACATCGAGGAACCAGTCGGTGCGGGACTGACCCGGACGTGGCACGTCTCGGACGTGCTGGTCGACACGCGGACTGCCTATCAGCACCTGGTGATCGGCAAGACAGCGCAGGGGATTTCGCTGTTCTGCGACGACGAGCGGCAGAGCACCGAGTTCAGTCAGCTGGTATATCACGAGGCGCTGCTGGTTCCGGCGTTGCTGCTGGCGTCCACTGTGGACCGGGTCTTGGTGGTCGGGTCCAGTGAAGGCGTGGTGTGCCAGATCGCGGCCGAGGCGGGGGCGTCGGTCGATCACGTGGACATCGACGCCGAGGCGGTTCGGCTGTGTGCGGAGCATCTTCCGTATGGATACACGTCGGCTGAGCTCGCTCGGGCGGAGCGCGGCGAGGGGCCGGTTCGGGTGCATTACGTCGATGGGTGGGAGTACGTCCACACCTGTGCGGAGAAGTACGACGTCGTGCTGGTCGATCTTCCGGATGAGCAGGACGGCACCGATGCTCAGCACAATCGGTTGTACGGCAAGGAGTTCCTGGAGCAGTGCCGGTCGTTGCTGACGCCTGGCGGGGTGGTCGCGTACCAGGGCGGGTGCCCGACGTTGTGGCGGAACTCCACCTTGGTGAAATGCTGGCGCCGGTTCGAGGAGGTCTTCCCGACGCCGGTTTACTTCGGGTCACCGGAGCACGAATGGGCGTTTTTCTTCGGGACGGACGTGGAAGCGCCGCTGGAGACCATGGTGGCGCGGTTGGAGACGCTGCCGTACCGGCCGGTGTCGGTCGACGAGCTGACGTTGCGCGGGGCGACGGTTCCGCCGATCAGCCTTCGCCGGTGACGGATGTGTGGACGTTCGCGCTGATCACTCCGGACGGAGTAGTCAGTGACGCGTTCGATTCCATTGTGGATCTGGTGCAGCGCAATGGCTTCGTCGTGGTGACGGGTCGGGTGCTTCAGCTGGATCTGCCGTCGATGATGCGGGTGTACCGGGCGTCGGAAGCGGTTGATCTGGAGAACGACCCGTTCGCGCAGCTTTACGGCTCCGGAGCGGCGTGTTTGCTCCTGCTGCATCGTGCCGACGGGGACGCTTGCGCGACGTTGACGCGCTGCAAGGGCGCGACCCGGCCGGACGCTGCGGAGCCGGGGACAGTGCGGTACCTCGGGGAGAACGTCATCCTCAATCTCCTGCACTGCCCGGACGATCCAGCCAATGCGCTGCGTGAACTGTCCATTTTGGTCGGTCCGGAGACTGCTGAGCGGTACCGTGCGGAGGCGGTGTCCGGCGTGCTGCGCGGGGCGGCGGCGGTGCGCGCTTCCCGCGACCCACGGCTGGGAGGCGATTTCCTACCCCGCGGCGGTCAATCGCATCCGGCGGCGGATCGCGCAGCAGTTCGCGCCTGCTGATGCGGGCCTCCGAGCCGCCCTGGAAGACGAGCATCACCAGATCGCTGAGTGTCGGACCAGTAGCGAACGTCAGCGGGCAGCGGAGCGGGCGAATCCGGCGATCCAGCGGCGGCTCACCACTCTCGGCCTCGGAGAACTAGCCGGAGTGCCGCCGGAACAGGCTGTGCTTGCTGAGCACCGCATCTTCGTTTCGCAGCTCGAGAGGCTGGTCATCGACACGCACGACACGTGATCAATGCCCGGAGAACCACCCCGGCAGATCCAGCCTTGCCGACTCCGGCGAAGCGACCTTCCGCAGATCCTCCTCCATCGACCGCAGCCGCCCGGCTCCCAAGGTCTCAGCCCACTCAGCCCGCAGCTGGTCGAAGATCTGTGCGGACTTGGTCAGGCAGTCGAGACCGTGGTCGGTCAGGCGCACCAGCATGCGGCGGCCGTCCTCGGGGTCGCGTTCTCGGTGGACGTATCCGAGCCGCTCCAGGGTGTCGATCGTCTTGCCCGCGGCCTGCTTGGTGACCCCGAGCGTGCGGCCCAGTTCCACGGCGGTGGTCCCGGACGGGCCGATTGCCTGGAAGACGAAGCCGTGCATCGGGCGCAGGCCGGGGTGGCCCTGCTTCGCCAGCTCGGCGTGCAGGTCGTCGATCAGGCTGCGGAAGGCGAACAGCAGGCGCAGCGGCAGCTCGTATCCGGGTGGATCGCTTGACATAGGTAGACAACCTCGTTGACTATATGGACAACCTGATTGTCTATCTTAACGGGGAGAGCAGCATGACAGTGATCCGGGACAGCCGTCGGACCGAGACGCCCAACGCGGTGATGACGACGTTGGCTTCGCCGACGCAGGGCGGCAGTCAGCAGGCGGTCTGGAGAGTCGAGATGGCGCCCGGCGCGGTCGGGCCGGTGCACGCGTTCGACACCGAGCAGGTGTGGACGATCCTCGGCGGCGCGGCGGAGATCACCGTGGGCGGTGTCGTTGAGGCGGTGCAGGAGGGGGAGACGGTGGTGCTGCCCGCGGACGCGGAGCGGCAGGTGCGGGCGGACGCGCGGAGCGGCATGGTGGCGATCGCGTGTGCGCCGGGGAGCACGCGGGTGTATCGGACGGGTGTGGTGCCGGCCTGTGCGACGGCGGACGGGGACAAGATTCTTCCGGGCTGGGTCGCCTGAGCTGTGGCGGGCGTCACGGAATGTTCGGCGATCTTGGGCGCTACAACGGATATGTCTGCTCCCACTACGCCAGAAGAGTCCGCCGCGGTCGTTCCCGTTCTGGACGACTTCGATTTCCCGCTCGTCGACGGCGCCGCCTGCCGGATCGACGACCCGGACTGCGAAGCCTGCCAGTAACACCGCACGCACGGAGGAATCCGCTGCGTGACAAGTGGTAACAACACGAGTGACCGGTCGGTGACGGCTCGGGAAACACGGTAACTGCCGGCCCTTCCGGCAGTTACCGTCATTCTCGTGCCGTTGACATTGATCAAAGGTCAGTTCCGGGTCGTCGGGGCCTCCCCGGACGGGGATTCGGTCCGGTTCTATCCCGACCGCGCCGACGCGTTTTCCGCCGCCAACCTCAAAGTGCGGACCAATTCCCGCGGCGGGGTGCAGTTGCGCCTCGACGGGATCGACGCGCTCGAAACGCATTACCGCCCGAGGGTCGCCGGGGCCGAGTTGTGGCGTCAGCCCAAGGAACTGGCGGACGCCGCCGGGGCGGAACTGTTGCGGTACCTCGGTTTCACGAAGATCGAGCGCGACGAAGGCGGCCGCGTTTCCACCAGTACGCCGGGGGAGACGAGCGGGCACATCCTGACCCGGTTCGCCGACAAGTACGGCCGTGCGGTCGCGTTCGCGTTTCCCGGGCAGCGCGCGGGGCGTTCCACGGACGGCGGGAGCGTGCACCTCGACCCGAAAGCGCTGAAGGCGTCGGCGAATTTCCGTCTTCTCGAAACCGGGCTGGCGTATCCGACGTTCTACTCCAAGCTTTACCCGGATCTCCGGCAGGCGATGTCCGACGCGGCGGTCGCGGCGCGCACTGCGGGCAAAGGCGTGTGGGAGCACGACGTCACCACCAAGGGGTTCCGGCTGCGCAGTCGCGCCCAATTGCGCGACGATGTGGTGCTTTTGCCGAAACTGTTCCGCCGTTTGGCCGATTACCTGAGTCTCGACGAAACTGACGGTGTCTCGCTCGCCGGGTTCGCGGATTACATCGACACCCGCAACGACCGGCTTTTCACCATCCCGGACGGGCACGCGACGGAACTCCACACGCTCCTGTCCGTCCGGCGGCAGACGCTGAAGCTCACGACTCCGCCGGAGCAGATCGTGTTCGAAGAGGCTTGACCGGCTGCCGCAGCACGGTCTTCAGCTTCTCGGGCGCGGTGCGGCGTGGGTCGCTCAGGTAAATCTCGTGGTGGTCGCCGTTGAAGGTCAGCTCGTGCGCGGGCAGGTATTCGTCGTGGAGTCGGTGCAGCGTGGGCGTTTCGTCGTCGTACGAGCCGAGGTGCAGGATCTGGACGCTCGTGCCTTCGGTCAGCGTGCGTAGCCGAACGCTGGTGAGGGCGGGGTTGTCCTTCTTCTTCGCGACGGCTTCGGCGGCTTCCCGGACCATCTCCTCGGTGACCCAGTCCGGCTGATTGATCATCATCGTCCAGTCCCACTTCGCTTTTTCCCGAGTGAGGAAGACGGTGGGGTCGTCGGCGCGCCACAGCCCTTCGAGCGGTCCGACGACGACGTCCCGGCCGAGGGTTTTCTTGCTGGCGAACTTCACCGAATACGCGATTCCGTACAGCGCTTCGACGGCGTTTGTGTACTCCGGCGCGGTGTTCGGGTCGCCGTGGCCGTCGACGGCGAGGTACTGCAGCGCGGGGACGTCGACGACGGTGAAGTCCTTCGACGGCGGCGCGTACAGCGTGCGGTGAGCCTTCTTGACGTCGTACTTCTCCATCGCGGTCTCCTTGGCGAGGACGCTCTCGGTCCAGGTGAGGTCGGCCGTGAGCATCGCTTCGCTGTAGTCGAAGATCGCCGCCGCGGCGTCCGGCAGGGGTTCTTGGCGGGCGCGCGTCGCTCGGACTTCGGCGAGTTGTGCGCGTACCGCGGCGAGCCGGGCGGTCAGGCCGGAATGCACTTCCGCGTCCGGCAGGCCCGGGCTGTTGGCCATCGCGATGAGGACGCGCGCGTGGACCGGCGTGAGGGTGGTGAGTGCTTCGCGGGTGGCGTCCGCGCAGAGTTCGACGCCGGACGGCGTGGCTTGGAAGGTCGCGCGCGATTTCCCGGAGCGCGGGCCGCCGGTGGCTTCGATCAGGCCGCGTTTGGCCAGCTTGTCGAGGACGTAATAGATCGAGGAGAAGCCGAGCGCGGTCCAGGCGCGGATGCCGCGGTCCTCGATCACCCGCTCCAGTTCGTAGCCGTGCCGGGGTTGTTCGACGAGCAGGCCGAGGACGGTCAGTTCGGCGTCGGTGAGGGCGGGCACGCCAGCTATTCTAGTACTAGAATAGCTGAGCCTCCAAGACCGCGACCTCCGGTGCCGGGTCGAAGCCGTGTCCGAGCAGCCAATGGACCACCCGGAGGCTGCGCAGCGACCACCACGCGCGGAGCACGTCGAGGTCGATGTCCGTGCCGTAACCGGCGACGACGTCGGCGAGATGTTCCTGGTGGGCGAGGGTCAGGGCAGCGAGGTCGAAGAGGGCGTCGCCTTGGGCGGCTTCAGACCAGTCGAGGACGCCGGTGACCTCGTCGCCCTCGACGAAGATGTGGGCGACCTGCAGATCGCCGTGGGTGAACACCGGGGTCCACGGCCGCAGCGCAGCCTTGGCGAGCTGGTGGTTGCGGGTGACCAGGTCGGCGGGGAGGGCGTCGTTCGCGATCAGCCACGCGCATTCGCGGTCGAGCTCCGCGGCGAGTTCGTCGGGGTCCCAGCCGGGCGACGGCGGCAGCGGCGCCTCGTGCAGTTTGCGGGCGGCGGCTCCGGCAGCGGCCCAGGCCTCGGGCGACGCGGTCGACGGTGTGCCAGGACGGCCCAGTTCGCGTCCGGGCAGGGCGGCGAGCGCTAGCACGGGCGGCTTCCGCCACAGGATCTCCGGCGTCGGGACCGGGGCCAGCGCCATCGCCGCGACCTCGGCGTCGGCGCGCGCCTGATCGGTGTCGACCTTCAGGAACACGTCGCCGACGCGCAGGGTCGCGCGTTCGTGGTGGGCGACGATGACTTCGACTTCCTCCATGGCCGCGATTGTCACGAAGACGATCACTCGCGTCGCCCCATTTTCCGGCGCGCCGCGGCGAGTACCCCCAGCACTCGCCCCTCCCGCGGAGGCTGTCCGCCCGGCCCCACCGCCGCCGGCCCGGAGGCCGGCGACCAGGTCCCCACCTCGGGGGCCGGACGTGGTTCCCACCCTGCCCGGCGCCGTCCCCAAGCTGTCCCCGGTCTGTCCTTTCGATCTTCGCGGTGCCGGTGACCTGCGCGGGTATGCTCGTAACCCGGAGCGGAGGAGGGAAGTCGCGGAATGGATTTTCGCGTGCTCGGAGCGCTGGAAATCCAGGACGGGACCGACCGGCTGACGTTGCCCGGCGCGCGCCATCGCCGCGTGCTGGCCTGTTTGCTGCTGTCGCCCAACTCGGTCGTCCCGCTGCCGAAGCTGATCGAGGCGACGTGGGACGGTGAGCCGCCCGCGACCGCCACGAAGCAGATCCAGAACTGTGTGTCCGTGCTCCGCGAGCGGCTCGGCGATCCCAAGCAGAAGCTCATCGTCACCGACGGCTCGGGCTACCGGATCACGGTCGACAATCTGCAAGTCGACTGGCTTCGGTTCACCGACGCCGTTGCCGCCGCTCGGCAGTCGGCAGAGGGCGGAGCGCTGGCGGACGGGGTCGAGAAGATCCGGTCGGCGCTGCGGTTGTGGCGCGGTCCGGTGCTGGACGGGTTGGACGCCGCGGCGCTCGCCGGGCGGGCGGCGCGGCTGGAGGAGCAGCGGCTCAACGCGGTGGAGCTGTGCATCGACTGGCAGCTGAAGCTCGGCCAGCACCGCGAGGTCGTGGACGAGCTGGGGGAGATCGTCGAGGAACATCCGCTGCGGGAACGGCCGTACGCGCAGCTGATGCTCGCCTTGGACCGCAGCGGGCGGCAGGCGGACGCGCTCGCGGTGTTCCAGCGGTTGCGGACGCAGCTCGCTGAGGAACTCGGGGTCGATCCCGGTGCCGAGGTGCGCCGGTTGCACGAGCAGATCCTGCGCGGGGAGACCGAAGAGCCGGTTGTCGTGGAGCAGGTGCAGCCGGAGCAGCCCTCGAGTCAGCTCGATCGGGCGGCCGAGGAACTCGCGGCGGCGATCGTCCGGCAGTGGACCGCCGAGACCGAGATCCGCTCGCTGCACCGTCCGGAGCCGGTGCCGCTGACCTGGACGAGCACCGAGCGTCCGGTGGCCGCGGCCGCGTCGGCGGTGCTCGGCCGGCCCGGCGACCCGGAGCGGCTGACGTTCAGCGGCGATCTCACCGACGTCGTCGCGAAGTTCCGGCAGGTCCCGGCGCGGCAGCTGGTCGTGCTCGGCGAGCCGGGCGCGGGGAAGTCGGTGCTGGCCATCCTGCTCACGCTGGGGCTGCTGGCCGACCCGCCGCCGGGCGAACCGGTGCCGGTACTGCTGCCGCTGTCGTCGTGGAATCCGCGCGAGGAACACCTGCACGGCTGGCTCGCCCGACGGCTGGTCGAGGAGTATCCGGGCCTGGCCAATACCGGCGCGTACGGCAAGGGAGCGGCGCTGCGGCTAGTGCTCGAAGGCCGGGTCATCCCGGTGCTCGACGGTCTCGACGAGCTGGCTCCCGGACTGCACACCGCCGCGATCGACGCGCTGGACCAGGCCGTTTCCGGCGGTCGTCCGCTCGTGGTGACCTGCCGCAGCACCGAGTACGAATCCGCGGTGGAGCAGTCCGGGACCTTTCTGTCGCGCGCGGCGGTGGTGGAGATCGAACCGGTCGAGACCGAGGACGCGATCGACTTCCTCACCGCCCGGCAGCGCTTCGGCGAAACCCGCTGGGACCCGGTGGTCCGGCAGTTGCGGCAACATCCGGAAAGCCCGCTGGCGCAGGCACTTCGCACGCCGCTGATGGTCGACCTGGCCAGGACGGCGTACGCGCATCCGTCGACCGATCCCGGCGAACTCTGCGACACGACGCGCTTTCCCGACCGCGCGGCGATCGAGGGACATCTGCTGGACGAGTACCTGCCCGTGGTCTACACCTCGCGACCGGCCCCGCCCGCCCGGCTCGACCGGCCGACCCGTCCGCGCGATTACCCGGCGGAGCAGGCGCAGCGGTGGCTGAGCTTCTTCGCCAGGCAGCTGGAACGCGACCGAAGCCGCGATCTCGCGTGGTGGCAGCTGGATCGTGCGGTGCCGAGGCTGGTGCTGGGACTGTGCCTCGGGCTGCCGCCGGCGTTGCTGTTCGCGCTGACCGGCTGGATCGCCGCGGGTCCGGTGATCGGGGCGATCTACGGGCTGTCGTTCGCGGTGGCAGGTTGTGTAACGCATACAGTCGGCAGCCGACCGGGGCCGCTTCGGGTGGAGGCGCGGTTCCGCGGTACTGCGGGCCGGTTCCTGCGTCGGTTCGCGGTCGGGGTGCTGATCGGGGTGTGCCTCGGGTTGGCCTGGTCGCTGTCGATCGGGGTGATCGCCCTGCTCGCGCTTGTGTTCGGGCTGGCGATCGGAGTGCACGTCTGGCTGGATACGCCGCTGGAGGCGAGCCGCGTGTCGAGTCCGGCGAGCGTCCTGCGCAACGACCGCGCCGCGACGTTGTCGTTCACCTTGTCCTTCATCGTCTCGCTGGGCCTGTTCTACGGGATGGCGTTCGCCTTCACGAAGGAAACGCGGTTCCTCGGCGTCTTCAACGACCGTTACGACCTGGCGCTGGCCTTCGCCGGCGGGCTGGCGTCGGCGTTGCTGGGCCGGTTTTTGGTGCGGAGTCCGGGAAGCCTCGCCTACGGCATCGCTGGCGTGATCATCGGCGGCCAGGTCTTCTCGCGGGCGTCGAGCACGGCACAGGCGGTGGCGGCCGGGCTGATGTTCGGGTTGGCCGTGGGGCTGAGCGTGTGGATCTCCCGGGCTTGGGGCGCGTACACGTTCAGTCGGCTGTGGCTGGCATCGCGGAAGCGAATCCCGGTGGATCTGATGGGTTTCCTCGACGACGCGCATCGCCGCGGCGTGCTGCGTCAGGTCGGCGAGGTCTACCAGTTCCGGCACGCGCGGTTGCAGGAACGGCTCGCGGCGGATCCGGGTTAACGCTGCAATCGCGGGTCTTGCGATGGGTCCGCGTACATCGGCGGGCAGCCCTGGTCGATGGCTTCGGGCCGCAGTTCGTAGTGCCACGGTTCGTTGCGGTAGATCTGGCACAGTCCATACGCGGCACCGTGTTTCGACAGCCACGCCGTCGCCGCGGAGGGGCCGAGGTCGATCGCGTTTCCCAGGACGTGCGCGGACCGGTCGGCGGTGGCTACCCAGCGGGCGGCTTCCTGTTCCGAGCCGTACTTCGCGATCGCCTTGTGCCGAAGCTGATTCTGATACGCCGGGGAACGCCAGCCGCTGTTGACGCGGAATTCGACGCCGTCGTTCGCGGCGTCCTTCGCCGCTCGACGCAGCGCATCCAGGAAAACCGGGTCGAGATTGGCCACGGCCGGAATCTCGGCGAACACCGTGGTGCCGGGCGGGACGGCTCCGTCGGCCTCGCTCAATGCGCCACGACGGCGAAGCACCTGGCGGACGGTTCGCCGGAAAACGGCGAGAGCCGGGCGTCGTGCTGATTCGCTGCGGGTCATGGCGTCCAGCCAAGGGGAACCGGTGTTGCCAGCACGTACGCGGTTTCGGATATGCCAGCGATACGTGTCTGCTCGTAGCATCGACGGCATGCGTGTGCTGATCGTCGAGGACGAGCCCTACCTGGCTGAGGCCATCCGGGACGGGTTGCGCCTGGAGGCGATCGCGGCCGACCTCGCCGGGGACGGGGACACAGCGCTGGAAATGCTGAGCGTCAACGCGTATGACATGGCTGTGCTCGACCGGGACATCCCCGGGCCTTCGGGCGACGAGATCGCGAAGCGCGTCGTCGCGTCCGGCAGCGGCATGCCGATCCTCATGCTCACCGCCGCCGACCGGCTCGACGACAAGGTCTCCGGCTTCGAACTCGGCGCCGACGATTACCTCACCAAACCGTTCGAGATGCGGGAACTCGTGCTCCGGCTGCGCGCGCTCGATCGCAGGCGCGCGCACAACCGGCCGCCGGTGCGGGAAATCGCGGGACTGAAGCTGGACCCGTTCCGCCGCGAGGTTTACCGCGACGGCCGGTACGTCGCGCTGACCCGGAAGCAGTTCGCCGTCCTGGAGGTGCTCGTCGCGGCCGAGGGCGGGGTGGTCAGCGCCGAAGAACTCCTCGAACGGGCTTGGGACGAGAATGCGGACCCGTTCACCAACGCCGTGCGCATCACGGTTTCGGCGCTGCGCAAACGGCTCGGCGAACCGTGGCTGGTCGCGACCGTCCCCGGGGTCGGCTACCGGATCGACGACGGATCGGACCGCGCGTGATCCGCGAGCCCGGGATGAGCGTCCGGCTCAAACTGACCCTCAGCTACGCCGGATTCCTCATGCTGGCCGGGACGCTGCTGCTCGGCGCGGTGGGTTTCTTCCTGCTGGACTACCAGGACCGGGCGCTGGAGGTCATGCCGGTGGTGATGGCCCCGTCCGGCCGCGACCTGATCAAGGATTTCGCGCCCGACGCCGCCGTCGTGATGCTGCTCCTGCTGCTGTTCGGCCTGCTGGGCGGCTGGATTCTCGCCGGGCGCATGCTCGCCCCGCTGAACCGGATCACCGCCGCGACCCGGCAGGCTTCGACCGGGTCGCTCGCGCACCGGATCGAACTGGAAGGCCGCGACGACGAGTTCCGCGAACTCGCCGACAGCTTCGACGCCATGCTCGCGCGCCTCGACGCGCACGTCGCCGAACAGCGGAGATTCGCCGCCAACGCCTCTCACGAACTGCGCACGCCGCTGGCGATCACACAGAGCCTCCTCGAAGTCGCCCGCGACGACCCGGAGCGCGATATCGGCGAACTGCACGAGCGTCTCCGCGTCGTGAACGCGCGGGCGATCGAACTCACCGAAGCGTTGCTGCTGCTCAGCCGTGCGGATCAGCGGTCGTTCACCCGGGAGCCCGTCGACCTGTCGCTTCTGGCGGAAGAAGCCGCGGAGACGTTGCTCCCGCTCGCCGAGAAACACGGGGTGACCATTGAGACCTCCGGCGATGTCACTGCCGTGAACGGGTCTCGGGCGCTTTTGCTGCAGCTGACGACGAATCTGCTGCACAACGCCATCGTCCACAACCTGCCGGAAGGCGGGACGGTGCAGCTCCGCACGACTGCGTCCGCGACGTCGAGCACGCTCGTCGTGGAAAACACCGGGGAGGAAGTCAGTCCGGAGCGGATCTGGACGTTTACTGAGCCGTTCCAGCGCGGCACCGAGCGGATCCGTCGTGATCATGCTGGGGTCGGGCTGGGGCTGGCGATCGTGAAGAGCATCGCGCAGGCGCATGACGGGACGCTTTCTCTCGCGCCGGGCGTTGCGGGCGGGCTTCGGGTGACGGTGCGGCTACCCGGCGGGTCGATGTTGTTGGGCGATCGACAGGACGTGTCGCGCTAGGGCGGTGTCGGCGTCGGGTGCTCCGGTCGCGGAGGCGCGGGCGGACATCGCCGCGAGACGTGCTGGGTCGATGAGGATCGGGACGAGGGCGGATTCGATCCACGCTGGGGTCAGGTTGGCGTCGTTGACGAGCAGTGCGCCGCCTGCCGCGACGACTGGTCCGGCGTTCAGCCGTTGCTCGCCGCCGCGGTCGGGCAGCGGGACGAACGCGGCGGGGAGTCCGACGGCGGCCAGTTCGGCACAGGTCATCGCGCCGGAACGGCAGATCGCGAAGTCGGCGGCGGCGTAGGCGTACTGCATTTCGTCGACAAACGGCAGGACGACATACGACGGGTCGTCCGCTTCGACGGTGTGCTGCGGGCCGGTGATGTGCAGGACTTGCACCCCGGCTTTCCGTAATGCGGCAGCTGCGCGGGAGGCGGCGGCGTTGATCGTGGTGGCGCCTTGCGAACCGCCGGTGACCAGCAGGACCGGGTCATCGGTGTTGAGGCCGAACTTGCGGCGAGCTGCTTCGCGGGTCGCGGGACGGTCGAGTCCGGTGATCGCTGGGCGCAGCGGGATCCCGATCGCGGTGCCGTTTTTCAGCCGGACGTCCGGGGAAGCGGTGTACACGTGGGGCGTCAGCCTGGCCGCCATGCGGTTGGCTGCTCCCGGGCGGATGTTCGCTTCGTGGACGACGATCGGCAGCCCGCGCCGGCGGGCGGCGAGGTAGGCCGGGGCAGCGACGTAGCCGCCGAAGCCCACCACGACGTCGGCTTGGACCTGATCGAGGACTGCGCCGGCGGCCCGGATCGAAGCGCGCAGCCGGGACGGCGTGTGCAGCAGCGCCCGGGTTGCCTTGCGCGGCAGCGGGACCGGCGGGATGAGTTCCAGCGAGTACCCGCGCGCCGGGATCAGCGTCGTGTCCAGGCCGCGGACGGTGCCGAGCGCGGTGATCTCTGCGGCGGGGGCCAATCTCCGCAGTGCGTCGGCGAAGTTCATCGCGGGTTCGATGTGCCCGGCCGAATGGCCTCCGGCGACGACCACGCGTGGTGCTTTGATGTCCATCTAGGCAACGAGAAAATCGAAGTACGTGTCCGGATAAGGTTCGTCCTTCAGCGTGTAGTGCCACCACTCGGATTCGTACGCGGCGAAACCGCAGTCCTCCATGAGGGAACGGAGGTGCTGCCGGTTCGCTGTCTCGGTCGCGGTGAGGCCGGGTGCGCCGTGGTGTGAGACCGCGTCCATCAGGTCGAAGCCGCCGCCCATCGCGACGAGCTCGCCGGTGTCCAGGTGGTACAGCGTCAAATCCGTTGTGCTGCCTCGGGTGTGTCCGGATTTGGTTGCCACGTAACCGTTTTCGAACATCTCCGCGCGGTTGAGGTTCGGGTAGTGCTGGCGCTTTGTCCGGCCGTCCTCTGGCTGTTTCGCCCAGCGCAGGAAACAGTCCACGGCGCGCTGCGGCCGGTAGCCGTCCCAGATCAGCAGGCCGAAACCCAGCGTCGCGGCTTTGTCCTGCGCGCTTTGCAGTGCGCTGCACAAGGCGTGGGTGCCGACGATCCGGTTCGCCAGGTAGCCGTCGACCGGTTTGCCGGTGAAGTTGTCCCAGGTGGCGTACTTGGCGTCCCAGCGGATCCCGGGCACGGCCTCGTCGAGGAAGGCGAAACCGGGCTTCATCGGGGCGTCCCGGCCAACGCGAGCGACACCATCCGGTCGAGCATGTCGGCGAACGAAAGTCCGGCCGCTGCCATCATCCGCGGGTACCGGCTGTAGGAGGTCAAGCCCGGGAAGGTGTTGACCTCGTTGAGCATGGCGGTGCCGTCTTCGAGCAGGAACAGGTCGACGCGGGCGAGTCCCTGGCAGCCCAGGGCGCGGTAGATGGTCTGCGCGGTCGCCTGGACGCGGGCGCGCGACTCCGCCGGGATGTCCGCGGGGACGAGGATGGTCGAGTTCTCCGAGCCGCTTTCCGGGTTGTCCTCCTGGTGGATTTTGAAGAACCCGTGCGACAGCCGGATCTGGTCCGGTTCGCCGACGATCAGGTCCGCGCCGTTGCCCAGGACCGCGCACCCGACCTCGCTGCCCTCGACCGCTTCCTCGATCAGCAGCTTGGAATCGAACCGCGCCGCCTCCGCGATCGCTCCCGGCAGGTCTTCCTCGCGCGAGACCTTGGTGACGCCGAACGACGAACCGGACCGGGCCGGTTTCACGAAGACGGGGTAGGAGAACTTGCTCGCGTCGACGTCCTCGTCCGCGTTTCCCGCCCAGAAGTTCGGTGTCGCGATGCCCGCGCTGTCGACGACCAGGTACGCGAGGGATTTGTCCATGCACAGCGCGGAACTCTGCACGTCACAGCCCGCGTAGGGGATTCCGGACAGTTCGAGGAGGCCCTGCATCGCGCCGTCCTCGCCGAGTTTGCCGTGCAGCACCGGCAACACGACGTCCAGCCGGACCGGTTCGTACTTGCCCTGCTCCTCGACGAGCAGCCCGTGGACGCCCCGATCCGGCGACAACATCGCCGGGCGACCGCTGTCTTCCCACGCCTCGCCGGGTCCGTCGCAGAGCTGCCACGAGCCGTCCTTGGTGATTCCGACCCAGTACGGTTCGTATTTTTCCGGGTCGAGGTTCTTCGCGACCTCTCGGGCGGATTTGACTGAGACGGGGTGTTCCTCGGAGATTCCGCCGAAGATCACGCCGACCTTGAGTTTAGCCATGGTTTGTCCAGCTTTCGAAATTCAGGCAGTTGAGGAGGCTGTTTTCCACCGCGTCGCGCAAGGCGTGGTCGGTGTGATAGGCGTTGTGCGGGCTGATCAGGACGTTCGGCAGGTTCTGCAGTCGCGCCAGATTCGTGTTCTCGAGGGGCTTTCGGCGGCAGTCGGCATAGAACATCCCTTCCTCCCCTTCGAGGACGTCCAATGCCGCGCCGCCGAGCCTGCCGTTTTCCAGCGCGGACAGGAGAGCGTCGGTGTCGATCAGCCCGCCGCGGCCCGTGTTGACGACGATCGCGCCGGGTTTCATCTGCTCGATCCGTTGGCGGTCAAGGAGATGCCGGGTTTCCGGAGTGAGCGGCGTGTGCAGGGTGACGATGTCGCTCTGCCGCAGCAAATCGTCGAGGGGAACGTAATCGGCCGACGTCCGCGGGTACAGGTCGTAGGCCAGCTTCTGCCCGCCGAAGCCCCACAACCGATCGATGACCGCCGCGCCGATCCGTCCGGTTCCGATGACGCCTACGGTGAGGTCGCGCAGTTCTTTTCCAGGGGTGTGGCTCAATCGGTAATCGTGCGCGTCCGTCCGGCGGATGAGGGACTTCGCGTTGCGGATCGCCATCAGCATCAACATGAGTGTGTAATCAGCGACGCTGTCGGGCGAATACGCCACGTTTTCCACGGTGATGCCCATTTTCTCGGCATATTCGACGTCGAGATGGTTGCAGCCGATGCTCCGCGTCGAGAGATACTTGACGCCGACGTCGCTGAGCGCGCGCAAGGTGCCATTGGTGATGCGGGTTTTGTGACTGACGCTGACACACCGGTTCCCAGCGGCGAGTTCGACGGTGGCCTCGGACAACGCCGCCGCGGTGACAGTCGGTGTCACCCCCAAACGAGACACCGCCTCCTCGACCAGAGCGGCTTCGTCAGGCCCGCAGCCATAGATCGTGATCCCGGCCGCCGGAACCAGCGACCGAACCCGAAGCCCCGCAGCACGTGCCGGTTCGCGGTAGGTCATGGGTGCCAGTCAAGGCAGGAGGATGTTGCCAGCACGTATGCGGTTTCCGATACACGGACGATATGCGGATCGCGGGTCGCCGGGGGTGATGGTGGGAAAAACCGGTGGATCTCGCAGACCTCAGCGTGGTCGGATAGACGAGTGGGGGAGTGGGAGCAAAAGAACGCGGCGCGCCGGGCAGCGGTCTTGGCCCTGCCGACCGTCCACGCCTGGCATCATGCGCGAATCGTGCCGCCGCAGCAGGGAGACGTGCGGATCTCGGAGTCGATCGGGCCGCTCGGTGAGCTGCTGGCGGTCTGGACGGCGCCTGCGGACCGAGCGGTGAAGCTTCCGGAAGTGCGCGCCTCGCGTCCGGTGCGGGTGACCGTGCACGTGCCGGAAATGGCGGTCGCCGCGCGGATTCCGGATTTTCGGCTGGCGCATCCGAGGGTGCAGCCACTGCCGGACGGTCGCGTGCTCATGGTCGACGCGCGGTGCACCTGGCGGTCTGAAGGGCCGGACCGCAACGCGATCGTCTACGACTCTGACGGTGAAGCCGTGGCCGAGCAGACCTTCGGCGATGGCATCGATTACGTGCAAACCACCCGAAACGGCGAGATCTGGGTCGGCTACTTCGACGAAGGCACCGAATGGCCCGTCGTCCGGATCCACGACGGCGGCGTGACCGGGTGGCGCAACGAAATCCGCAGCGCCACCGCGTTGGCAGTGCGTGGTTCCCGGCTGGCCTTCTACGGCGGTTATCCGGTGTACCGGGATCGGCTGGTTGCCGGAGTGCTCGATGACGACCGGTTCCGGGTCACCGGCGAATACCGGCTCGTCCTGCCGGACGGCCAAGAGATGCCCCGAGAGGCCCGGGTTTTCGGGCGGGGCGCGGACTTGCACGTCGTGACCCGGGACGACTGGTACCGGCTCGGTCTCGAAGACCTGCCTGGATAAGAACCGCGCCGCAAGTTATGGCCGACGCTGGCCGTTCTGATAGTTGAGCGCGTAGCGGACCGCGTCGGCGCGCGAGTGGAAACCGGCCTTGGCGAAAAGGTTGTTGATGTGGGTTTTCACGGTGGCCTCGCTGATGACCAAGGCGGCCGCGATTTCCGGATTGCGCAGGCCGTCGCCGATCAGGCCGAGGATTTCGCGTTCGCGTGCGGTCAGCGCCAGATCCGGTTCGGCGGGCGGGGCGGGTTTGGCGGCCAGCGCGAGCAAGCGCCGCTGCACCTCGGGCGAGAGCACGGTCTGGCCCTGCGCCGCGGTGCGCACGGCGTGCAGGATCGTGGTGCGGTCCGCTTCTTTGGTCAGGTATCCGCTCGCGCCCGCCTGCAGTGCGGCCAGGATCGACTCGTCGTCGTCGAACGTCGTGAGCACGAGAACGGTGGTGTCCGGCTGGCTTTCGCGGATGCGCCCGGTCGCGCCGACCCCGTCGAGCACCGGCATGTTGAGGTCCATCAGCACGACGTCCGGACGGTGTTCCTGCGCCGCCTTGACCGCTTCCGCGCCGTTGGTCGCGGTCGCGACGACGTTGACGTCCTCGGCGAGGTCGAGCATGACCGCGAGCGCTTCGCGGACAGTCGCCTGGTCGTCGACGACAACGAGACTGATCGGGCGGTCGGTCATCGAGGCAGCTCCAGTTCCACGGTCCAGCCGTCGCCGGCCGGGCCTGCTTTCAGGGTGCCGCCGAGCAGGGCGGCCCGTTCGCGCATCCCGACGAGCCCGACCCCGGAACCGCCGGCCAGTTCGGCGCGGCGGGGTTCGGTCGCGGGCCCGTTGTGCACGGTCAGCCTGACCTGATCGGCGGTGAAGGCGAGCCGGAGGCTGCGAGTCGCGCCCGGCGCGTACTTGGCCGCGTTGGTCATCGCCTCCTGCGCCGCCCGGACCATGGTGTGCGTGGTCTCCGGGCCGACCGCGCCGGCTTCGCCCTCGATCGCGTACTCGGCCGACGCGTGTTCGGCGAGCTGGCTCAACGTCTCAGGCAGCGGCAAGGTGTCTTCGCGCAGCGCGTGCACCGCGCGGCGGGTCTCGCTGATCGAGTCGACGGCGATGGCGCGTGCCTTGCGGACCGCGGCGGCTGCCTCGTCGTCGCGGCCGCTGCCGCGCAGTGCGTCGGCCAGGTCCAATTGCAGGGCGATCCCGGAGAGCGAATGACCGAGGACGTCGTGAATCTCGCGCGCGATCCGGCCGCGTTCGACGAGCGCTGCCTCGCGGGCTTCGGACTCGCGGGCGCGCTGGGCCGAGTCGGCGGCGAGCTGGGCGTTGCGGACGGCGTCGAGACGGTCGTGGTGCGAGATGCCGACCGCGACCGGCAGACCCACGGTCAGGGGCACCCACACCGGCCACACCGGGAAGCCCGGCAACAGCTCGCCGACCGTCCAGGTCGCGGCGGCCGCGATGACCGACCCGGCGACCGCGATGGTCACCGCGGCCCGGCGGGACGCGAGCTTGACCCCGGACGCGGACGCGGCGACGAACGGGAACATCGCCGCGAACGTTCCGTGCGCGAGCGGCAGGAGCAGCGCGCCGAACAGCATGTACGCGCCCATCACGGTGATCTGCCGGTTCTCCGCGACCCGCGCCCAGGGCAGCAGCGAGACGATCCCGGCGACCGAGCACAGCACGAACAGCGACAAGGCCAATGGCCGGTACGCGATGGTCGCGTCCGGCCATTGAACCGCGGTGCAGGCGATCGCGGTGAGGACGAGGGCTGGCTGGATCAGCTCGTCCCGGTACTGCCCGAGAAGGGACAGCGACCGCCGGTCCGTCGTGCTCATGGGACCAGGTTCCTCCTCGTCTGGCCGGCGTCGTGCGCGGACTGAGTGTTCCACTCGGACGGGCGGCCGGTGAGGTTGCGCTGGATGTTGTCCAGCAGCGGCGAGGTCTGCCCGGGCGCGCCGTCGCTGCCCCGGGTCCACATGACCTGGTGCCCGGCGCGCAGTGCGCGGTAGAGCACGACCAGCCCCTCGGCGAGGATGCCGACGCCGATGGTGAGCAGCATGCTGTTCGAGACGCCGCCCGAGTCCTGCGGGGCGAACGCGTCGAGCGCGACGTTCACGCCGATCTTGACCACGATGTTCGCCACCCACAGCCCGACGGTGACCGGGGTGTAGCGGACGAAGGCGGTGCCGTCGCGCCGGGAAATCCGGACGCTGTACCCGCGCAGGACGCCGAGGACGACGCTGATCGCCGCGGTGCCGATCAGGAAGACCAGCGAGGCCGCGGTCTTCACGTCGCCGGACACCGTGCTGAGGCCGACGACGGACAGGATCGCGGGCAGGATCAGCATCTGCTTGGCCTGCGCGGGTTCGCCGATCATCCGCCGCACCATCAGGTAGCCGACCGCCGCCACGATCAGGACGATCTCCACGGGTCCGCTCATGGGTTGTTCCTGCCTTTCGATTTCGTTCCGATGCCGAGAAAACTACGGCGGAACGGCGGCGAAGTCGTGCGGTGAGCGGCGTATTCGCGGGTGGAGAAACGCCTCCACCCGGCCCTGGATTTCTCCACCCGGGATACGCCCGCGGCGCCAAGACGGCCGGGCGCGGCGACCGTAGCGTTTTCCTGGCGAATCCCAGCAGCCAAGCCAAAATCGGGGAGTACGGCATGACCTCGCACGCCCGCACGATGATCACCACTTTGTTCCTGGACGTCGGCCTGTCCGTCGTCGCCTACTACGCGGCCAACCTGCTCGGCGCGAGTGCCTACGTGTCACTGCTGATCGGCACGATCGTCGCGGGACTGCGGACGATCTGGGTCGCGGTGGCACAGCGGCGGCTCGACCTCTTCTCGTCGTTCCTCGTGCTGCTTTTCGGCCTGGGCCTCGGGTTGAGCTTCCTCACCGGCGACCCGCGCCTGTTGCTGGCGAAGGAATCGGTGACGACCTTCTGCGCCGGCGTCGCTCTAGTCGGCAGCTGCGTGCTCAACCGGCCGCTCGCGTACTACGCGGCTCGACGCTTCGCGCTCTCGGCAGGCGGCGAGCAGCAGCGCGAATTCGAGGCCACCGCGGGCGACGCGAGGTTGCGGCGGCGTTGGTACCAAGTCTCGCTGGTGTGGGGCCTCGGGTTGACCGCCGACTCCGTGCTGCGCATCGTGGGCGTCTACACGCTGCCGTTCGACACGGCGGCCGCTTTTTCGCAGGCGTTGATGGTCGTCGCGTTCGCCGGTCTGATCGGGTGGACGCTGCTGACCCGGCGGCGGGGCGAGCAGGCGGTTCAGCGCCGGTCGTAGGCGCGCATCGCCGCCGCGACGTCGTCCAGGAAGGACAGGACGACCGGGACGTGCTCGGGCTCGAGCCGATCGGTGATGGCTTCCATCTCGGCGAGCAGCGGGCCCAGCGCGTTCCGGACGTCCTCGCGCGCGTGGTCGGTGGCCTCGAGGTGGACGCGCCGCCGGTCGCCCGGATCGGCGTGGCGGGCCAGGTGCCCGGCCGCGGCGAGCCGGTCGACCAGCACGGTCGCCGACGCCGAGGTGATGCCGAGCCGGGTGCCCAGCTCGCCGGGCCCGATCGGCTCCGGACTGGAAACGACCTGGTCGAGGGCTTGCACGTCGGTGACCCGCAGCGACAGTTTCCGCGCCAGCACCGCCTGCATGCCCCGGCCCGCTTGCAGCAGCCGCCGCACTGCCAGGGAGAGGTCCCGCGCCGCTTGCTCGTCCGCCACGTCGGCATAGTAGCTAGAACTTCTAGCGACGAGGTACAGTGCCGGGTATGGCTAGAAAATCTAGCGAAATAGCCCACGTCGATGCCGAGATGGTGCGGAAGCTGCTCGACGGCCTCGAACCGGGAGCGGAATGACCGGCGTGGTCGTCGCAGGCGGCGGACCCGGCGGCATGATGCTCGCCTACCTGCTCGGCCGCGCCGGAATCCCGGTCACGCTGCTGGAAGCGCACCAGGACTTCGACCGCGACTTCCGCGGCGATTCGCTGCACCCCTACACGCTCGAACTGCTCGACCGCCTCGGCTTGGCCGACCGGCTGCTCGCCCTTCCGCATCACAAAGCGCGCTTCTTCCGCTTCCACACCCCGGCCGGGTCGATCACCACCGCCGACTACGGCAAGCTCTCCTCGCCGTACAACTACGTCGCCCTGATGCCGCAGGCGCAGTTCCTCGATTTCCTCGCCGCCGAAACCGCCGCGCTCCCGGGCGCGAGCGTGCGCACCGGTGCCAAAGTCGTCGATCTGAACCGCGATGACGAGGGCCGGATCACCGGCGTCCGCTACCGCGACGACACCGGTACCCACGACCAGCCCGCCGCGCTCGTGGTCGGCGCGGACGGCCGCTTTTCCCGGATCCGCCGCCTGGCAGACGCTCCGGCGCGCTCCCTCGGCGCCACCACCGACCTGCTGTGGTTCCGGCTGCCGCACCGTCCCGAGGACCCGCCGGACGCCGACGTCGACCTCTTCTTCGGCCGGCACCACTACGTCGGCCTCCTTGCCGGGACCAGCGGCTGGCAGGTGGGATACAGCCTGCCCAAGGGCGGTTACGCGGAGGCGCGCGAACAGGGCGTCGGCCCGATCCGGGCGTTCCTCGCCGAGTACGTGCCGTGGCTGGCCGACCGTGCCGAGCTGCTGACCGATTTCAGCCAGACGACCCTGCTGTCGGTCGACATCTCCCGGGTGGAGCGCTGGTGGCGGCCGGGTCTGCTGCTCATCGGCGACGCCGCGCACGTCATCTCGCCGGTCGGCGGCAACGGAATCCTCATGGCGATCCAGGACGCCGTCGCCGCGGCCAACCACCTCGTGCGGGATACGTCCGACGCTGCCCTCGCGCGGATTCAGGCCGAACGCGAACCCGCGATCCGGCAGGTGCAGGCGCAGCAGGTCCGGCTGGAACAACGCGCCGCTCGGGCGAGGGAGCGTGGTCGTCCGGCCGCCCCGCCGTATCGGCTGCTGCGTTTGCTCACCGGCATCCCGGGTGCCCGCGCTCGCGCCGCCCGTGCCAATGCCTACGGACCTACTCCGCCGGTGCTGGAATCCTGAGGCGGGAAAAGCCGCGGCAGGAAGCCGATCATCAGGGCGGACCAGGTCAAGTGCGTCAGCAAGGGTGCCTGAACACCGCCGCCCCAACGGCGTTGCAGCGTAAAGAGCGTCCCCATGGCCGCCGACGCCAGCACCAAAGCCGGATTCCGTGTCGCGGTGGTCGACAGCACGTACATCGCGGTCGATGTTCGCGCGCCGAACGCGTCGTAAAGCGTGCCGCGGAAGAAAATCTCCTCAGCGGCACCGGTTACGAGCGTCGTCGTCACCACGGTCGGCGTCGAACCGTGATGGGCGTGGCCGAGCACGCCGGTGATTGCCCGGCGCAGCAACGGAATCCGGCGAGCGACCAGCGCGCAGCCGTAAAACCCGCCGAACGCGCCCGCGCCCGCCAATACCGGCTGCACGACGGCGGTACGACCTCGTGGCACCGGCCCGGCCGCGCGCGCTCCGGCGAACCAGGTCGCCGCGACCGACGCGGTCAGCGCGTGAAACCGGCGCGACCCCGGCTTGCTCGCCAAGGACGCGCCCAGCAGCCCGGAGCCCGCCGCGGTCACCGCTGTCAGGAGCTTCTTCACTTGGCCCGCCGACGCCGCGCTCGTTCGCCCAGTGCTTGCAGCACGGCGTCGTTGTAGCCCATCGGCTCGAAGTCGACGATGCGGCGGATGGCGTCGTCGCGGACGACGACCTCGTTGCCCATCGAGTCGATCAGCGCGCGCCCGGTCGTGGCGTCGATGTCGGTGACCAGCGAAAGCCAGTAGGACGACAGCCGGGGTGTGAGCAGCGGGACCGGCACGATCGCCAGCATCCGGCCCTCGATCACCGCGACGCGCTGCAGCATGTCCCGGTAGGTCAGCACTTCCGGGCCGCCGATGTCGAACGTCCGGCCCTCGGTCTCGGGATGCTCCAGCACGCCGGCCAGGTAGCGGACGACGTCGGCGAGCGCGATCGGCTGGGTGCGCGTCCCGACCCAGCGCGGCGTGATCATCGCGGGCAGGCGTTCGACCAGCTGGCGGGTCAGCTCCCACGAGGTGCCGCCGTGCCCGATGACGATTCCCGCGCGCAGCACGGTCACCGGTACTCCGGTCTCCGCCAGCAGTTGTTCGACCTCGCGTCGGCTGGCCAGGTGCGCCGACAGCGAGTCCGCGTCGTCGCCGAGACCGCCGAGGTAGACGATCCGGCGCACTCCGGCTTCCGCTGCGGCACGAGCGAACGCGCGGGCCGCGGCGGCGTCGCGCTGCTGGAAATCGGTGCTGTCCAGGGAATGCACCAGGTAGTAGGCGGCTTCGACGTTCTTGAGCGCGTCCCGCAAGGAACCGATGTCGGCGACGTCGCCGTGGACCGGCTGACCGGCGCCGCGGTAGCTGTCCGGGCGGCGGGTCATGGCGAGCACGTCGTGCCCGGCGTCGGTCAGCGCCGGGCACAACCGTCTGCCGACGAACCCCGAGGCTCCGGCGACCAGTACCCGCATGCTTGCGACGGTAGCCGGACGAGCGGAATTCCGCTGATCACCGCTGCCGGTCCGTCATGAGCTTGCCCATCAATCGCGTGAGCGCCTCGTCCAGTTGGCCGCCGAGCCGCGAGCCGAGCACGGCGTTCAGTTCGGCGTCGACGGCCGCCGCGAGCGAACCCATCTCGGCCAGCAGGGATTTCCCTTCCGCGGTGACGGTGAGGATGTGCTTGCGGCGGTTGTCCGGGTCCCGGCTCCGCTCGATGAGGGCGCGCTGCTCCAGCTGGTCGGCCAGCCGGACGACCAGGCTGGGACTCACCCGCATGAGCCGGGCGACGTCGTCCTGGGTCCGGGCGAAACCCTGGTCGACCATGGCGAGCGTCCCGAGGTGTTTGGGCGTCAGCCCGGTTTCGCGCAGGTGCCCGGCGAAGTCGTTCGCCAGGTCAGTGCCGAGCACCATGAGCCGGAAGGCCGCGGTCTCGGGCAAGGAGCTGTCGGTCGCCACGCGGGTACTCTATCATCTGTGCACAGTTCAATCTGTAAATAGTTGATGAGTGAGGTAATGATGACCGTCCTGGTGGTGGCCAATGCCGTGCTCGCGGTGGTCAGCGTCGTTTTCGCGGTGGTGGCGGCCGTGCGGCCGGCGGCGTTGAGCCATAGCGAGGCGCCGACGAATGGCGAGAAGTTCTACAGCTGGATGTACGCGGTCAGAGCCGTGCCGCTGGGCTGCGCGGCCGCGGTGGTGCCGTTCATCTGGTCTGGACCAGCCTGCGCGGTGGTCCTGATCGCGGCGGCGGTCGCGCAGGCTGGAGACGCCGGCATCGGGATCTTCCGCGGGGAGAAGGGGATGATCGCGGGAAGCTCCGTGGTGGGCGCGGTGCATGTGCTCACCGCCGTCGTGCTGTGGTGAACGAAGCCGGTTGAAAGCCGCGCGTCAGCGTCACGTCAGTGCCGGTTGCGACGCTGTCGGGGTGACGTGCCTGATGTCTGTGTCCAGTTACCTGCCCGCCGCGGTGCCGATCGCGACGCTGCAGGACGCGCTCGGCCTCACCGACGCCCAGTTGCGCAGGCTGCATCGCATCTACGGGTTGTCCGAGGTCTGCCGGTCGCCCGAGTCCGAGGCCGAAATGCTGCTCGGCGCGGTCGCGAAGCTCGACGGGTTCGCCGGGGTCGAGGAACGCGTCCGCTACGTGCTGCGGCCCAAGACCGTGCCCGCGGCGTCGCCGCATCCGTTCGATCCGCTGGCCGAAGTGCAGCAGCGGCTCGGACTGCGGAACGCGCTCGCCTTCACCGTCACCGACCACGCCTGTGCGTCCGGGCTGCTCGCCCTGGACCTCGCCGGCGCACTGCTCGAACAGGACGGCGACCCGGACGCGCTGGCGCTGATTCTCGCTGGGGAGAAGGCTTTCACCCCGGCCGCGCAGATCATCCCGGACGTCGCGGTGATGGGCGAGGGGACCGCCGCGGTGCTGGTCGCGCCTGGCGGGCAACGGGACCGGCTGCTCGGCTACGCGACGACGACGCTCGGCGGTCCCGGCGGCGAGGTCATCACGAACGAAGAGCAGAACAAGGTGTTCCGGCAGATCTATCCGGACGCGCTGGGCGACGTCACCCGCGCCGCGCTCGAGGCCGCCGGGTGTGCGGCGGGCGATCTCGCGCTCGTCCTTCCGCACAACGTCAACAAGGTTTCGTGGATCCGCGCGGCGGAGGCGATGGACGTGCCGCGGAAGCGGATCTTCCTCGGCAACGTCCCGCGCACCGGCCATTGTTTCTGCGCGGACCCGTTTCTCAACTACCACACCGCGACCCGGCTCGGGCTGCTGAACCCGGGCGAGCGCTACCTGATGGTTTCGGTCGGCCTCGGCTCGACGTTTTCCGCGATGGTCTTCGAACACTAGGAGCAGAACCTGATGAGTACGGAACTCGAGATCGAGGGCGTCGGGATCACCGAGCTGGCCGACCGTTACGGCACCCCGCTGTTCGTCTACGACGGCGGCGAGCTGTCCGGCCGGATGGCCCGGCTGCGGCGGGAACTGCACGACAGCATGGAGGTCTTCTTCTCGCTGAAGTCGAACCCGAACGTGTCGATTCTGGCTGTGCTGCACGACAATGGGGCGCGCGCGGAGGTTTCGAGTCTCGCCGAACTGCGCACCGCACGCCGTGCTGGAGTGTCGCCGAACGACATCATTTTCCTCGGTCCGGGCAAGAGCCAGGCGGAGCTCGAAGCCTGTCTGGACGAGGACATCGCGGCGATCGTCTGCGAATCCTTCGGGGAACTCGCGTTGATCGACCAGCTCGCCGCGGCGCGCGGAGTGCGAGCGCGGGTGGCGTTGCGGGTCAATCCGAGCTTCGCGGTCAAGGGGTCCGGGCTGACGATGGGCGGGAAGCCGCGCCAGTTCGGCATGGACGAGGAACAGCTGTTCGCCGCCGAGGATCTGGTTTCGCGGCACGCGAATGTGCGGATCATGGGCGTCCAGGTCTACATGGGCACGCGCATTCTCAGCGAGGAATCGGTGGTGGAGAACACCACGCGCATCTTCGCGCTGGCCGAACAGCTGTCCGCGCGGCTGGGCTTCGGGCTCGACCTGGTCGATGTCGGCGGCGGGCTGGGCGTGGCGTACTTCGACGGGGAACGCGACCTCGACCTCGATCTGCTGACCTCGCGCCTGAACCCGGTGATCGACGAGTTCGCCAGGCGGCATCCGGACACACGGCTCGTGATGGAGCTGGGCCGCTACCTGACCGCGATGAGCGGCACCTACGTCGTGCGCGTCCGTTACGTCAAAACCTCGCTGGGACAGAACTTCGCGGTCGCTGACGGCGGCACCAACCACCACATGGCCGCGGTCGGCATCGGTTCTTACGTCAAGCGCGATTTCCCGATGCGGCTGCTGAACCGGATCGACGAACCGGCCACCGAAACCTGGCAGATCACCGGCCCGCTGTGCACGCCGAACGACGTGCTGGGCAAGAAGATCCCGCTGCCGCCGGTGCAGCCGGGCGACCTGATCGGCGTGGAACGCTCCGGTGCTTATGGCCCGAGTGCGTCACCGGTGCTGTTCCTCAGCCACGGCTATCCCGCCGAGGTTTTGGTCCATGATGGACAGTCCTATGTGATCAGTGAACGGGACCAGCCGGAGGACCTGCTGCGCCGCCAGCACCTGCACCGGCTGCCGGTTCCCGCGGTGGAGGGCTGATGTTCAGTGCCGGCGCTCCCGTGGCGGCCACGCGGACCTCGCCGTTCGCCGTGCTGCCCATGGGACTGAAAACCGTGCTGCACCGGCGTTTCGAGTCCGGCACCGACCGGCTCGACGACCCGATCATGACGCGGTACTTCACCGATCTGGCCGCCGGACACGACGTCGGCTACTCGCCGGACCTGGTCGCCCAGGCGCAAGGCAACACGTTCATCTCCCTGGCCCGGGAACTGCTGCACGACCGGGTGAGCGAGCCGCTCGACCTGGTCGTCGTCGCCCACGATGGTCCCGACTTCGACCCGCGGCTGTCCGCTCCGGTCAACCTGACCGCCGTGCTGCCGGGCGGCCCGATGACGTACTCGGTCTCCGGACAGGGCCCGCTCGCCGGTTTCCTCGCCCTGCGGGTGGCGGCCGGATACGCGCGCCGGAGGCCGATGCGGCGCGTGCTCATCCTCGTCATGGAGCAGCGAGGAATGCCGTACGCCGGAGCCCGCCCGCCCGTGGACGCGGCTGCCGCGCTGCTGTTCGAGTCCGGAGCAGGCAGCACCCGTGTGGCGCTGCTGCCCGGAATCGACCCGGCCGACGCTCGGGCCGAGGCTGATCGGCTCGCGTCGGCGGATCGTTATGGGCCAGGTTTGACTGGCGGGTCGGTCGTGGAAGGACGCTCCGCTACCGCCTTGTGGGCCGAGCCGCCTGCGGTTCTCGCTGATTACGACCCGATTCGCGGGACTCTGGGAATTTGCGCCTTCGCCCGGGAAAGCGAGCCCTCCGCGCCCCTATAATCGGGAGCGGAACTGCCGCGGCGAAGAAAAGGTGAAGATCTGTGCGCGTGGTCATCGGCGAAGACCAGTTCCTGCTCCGCGACGGGCTGGTCCGGCTGCTCGAAGCGCACGGGATGACGATCGTCGCGGCGCTCGACAACGGGCCGGATCTGCTGAACGCGCTGGTCACGGAGAAGCCGGACGTCGGCGTGGTCGACATCCGGCTTCCGCCGTCGTTCACCGACGAGGGGTTGCGCGCGGCGATCGAGGCGCGCCGCCAGGTGCCGGGGCTGCCGGTGCTGGTGCTGTCGCAATACGTCGAACGCTTGTACGTCAACGAATTGCTGGCCGACGGCGCGGGCGCGGTCGGCTACCAGCTCAAGGACCGGGTGCTCGACGGCGACCACTTCGTCGACGTCCTGCGCGGGGTCGCCGCGGGCAACACGATGATGGACCCTGAAGTGGTGTCGCGGCTGTTCACGCACAACACGCGCGACGTCGCGCTGGAGAGCCTCACCCCGCGCGAGAACGACGTGCTCCGGCTGATCGCCGAGGGGCGGTCCAACAGCAACATCGCCGCCGAGCTGTTCGTCACCGAGAAGGCGGTGTCCAAGCACATCAACAACATCCTGGCGAAGCTGCAGCTGCCGGTGTCCGAGGACAGCAACCGCCGGGTGCAGGCGGTGCTGGCCTACCTGCGCCGCTGACTGCGCGCCGATACCCTCTTGCGTTCAGCCGATCGGCCGGCACGGGATTTCGATGACCACCGAGGTCGGGCCGCCGAGCGGGCTGAGCACGGTGAGGAATCCGTCCAGCGGGGCGAGCCTGCGTTCGAGTTCCCGCAGGCCGGTGCCCTTGGCCGGGTCCGCGCCGCCGTTGCCGTAGTCGGTGACCGTGATGGACAGCCGTCCGGCGGAATGGTGCATGTCGATTTTCCCGGAATCCGCGCCGGAATGCTTCATCGCGTTGTTGAGCACCTCGGAAACGGTGAAATACGCGGCTGTCTCGACGGCGGGCGCGAACCGGCCGGGGAGGTCGACGGTGGTCTCCATCTCCAGCGTCGCTTCCATCCCGAGTTCGCGGACCGCGTCGGCGAGACCGCGGTCGACCAGCACCGGCGGCTGGATCCCGCGGACCAGATCGCGCAGTTCCTGCAGTGCTTTCACCGAACTCGCCTTGGCCTCTTCCAGCAGGCTCTTCGCGGCTTCCGGCTGCCGTTCGGCGAGTTTCGCGGCCGCGTCGAGCGTCATTCCCATCGCGACCAGGCGGGCTTGCGCGCCGTCGTGCAGATTGCGTTCGATCCGGCGCAGTTCCAGCGCCTGGTGGCCAACCGCGTCGTCGCGTGTGGTGGTGAGGTGCTGGACGCGCTGGGCGAGCACGGTGCTTTCGGACGGGGAAAGGAATTTCGCCGCCAGCGCCGCGTGCAGTTTCAGCAGGTGCGGGGCCGCCCACAGGACGAGCGGGAAATGCAGCAGGCCCAGCACGACCGCGATCCAGGCGACGGCCGGGTTGTCCACTGGCAGCGCCACGTACCAGTCGCCGAGCCACAAATCGTCCAGAACCGGGTAGAGCAACGGCATCAGCAGCCCGCGCACGCCGTCGACCACCAGCGCCAGCGGGGCCAGCGTGAGCAGGCACCCGATCGTGCAGTCCACCAGCAGCCAGGCCGTGTCCCGCCAGGTGGCACGGTCGGCCAGCAACCGCGCGAACACCTGGAAGAACCGCGTGCCCTCGGGCAGCGGGAGATACGGTTGCGGCACCTCCCGCCCGGTCCAGGCGCCGTGCAGTTTCCGCTGCAAATTGGCGACCGCGCGGACGGCGTACACCACCGGCGGGATCAGGAACACCCCGACGCCGACGCCCAGCAGGGAAGCAGCGCAGGCCAGGAGCGCGAAAAGCACCACCTCGACCGGTGCGAGCAGACCCAGCGCGGTGCTGTGCAGCACGGCGAGGCCGCCCCGCGCGAACCAGGGCTTCGGCGCCGCCGGCTCGCGGGCATCGGTGGAGGGCATGTTCCGATTATGTGCTGTTCCCGGCTTTCCCGGCAGGGGTGCTAGGACCAGTCCGGATCGAAGAGTTAGCACCATCGGAATCCGCCCTTGCCGCTCGTAGGTTTCTTCTGTACCCGACGCGCCTGGGAGAGTGACCGATGTACCAGTCCGGACAGCCAAGCACGGATGCGGTGACGCTCCGCTCCGTCACCAAGTTCTACGGAGGGAACCGGGCCCGCGTCGTCGCACTCGACGGGATCTCGGTTTCGTTCGCCCGCGGCAGTTTCACCGCGGTGATGGGACCGTCCGGTTCGGGCAAGAGCACCCTGCTGCACTGCGCGGCCGGGCTCGACCAGCCGGATTCGGGCACGGTCGTGCTGGCCGACCAGGATCTCGGCCGGCTCGACGAGGCGCAGCTGACCCGCATGCGCCGCGACCACATCGGATTCATTTTCCAGCAGTTCAACCTGCTGCCGTCGCTCGACGTGGTCGACAACGTCACGCTTCCGCTCCGGCTGGCGGGGAAGAAGGCCGATCCGGCGCTGGTGAACCGGATCATCGAGCAGGTCGGGCTCGGCGGACGGCGCGGGCACCGCCCCGGTGAATTGTCCGGCGGCCAACAGCAGCGCGTGGCGATTGCCCGCGCGCTGGTCAGCCGTCCGCACGTGACCTTCGCCGACGAGCCGACCGGCGCGCTGGACACGACGTCGGCGAGCGAGATCCTGGACCTGCTGCGCGCGGCGGTGCGGGCCGAAGGGCAGACCATCGTGATGGTGACGCACGATCCGGTCGCCGCCTCCTACGCCGACCGGGTGCTGTTCCTCGCCGACGGGCAGTTCGCCGGCGAGTTGCACGAACCGACCGTGGACGAGGTCGCGCGCGGCCTGACCGCGTTGAGCGCACGCACGACGCGGCTCGGCCGCGACGGCCGGAACACCGTCGGGACGGTGCGCTGATGCTGCGCCTTGCCCTGAGCACGCTCCGGTTCCGCAAGGCCGGATTCACCGCGACGTTCGTCGCGCTGCTCGTCGGAACCGCCATCGTGATGGCGTGCGGCGGCCTCATGCAGACCGGGATCTCGCCGCGGGTGCCGCCGCAGCGGCTCGCCGAGGCCCCGGTGGTCGTCGCGGGCGACCAGCACTACAACCTGCCGCCGACGAACCCGGGCACCGAGGACGAGGACCACGAATCCGCGACCCTGCCCGAACGGGTGCGGCTCGACGCGTCGCTCGGGGCGAAGATCGCGGCCGTTCCGGGCGTCGCGAAGGTCGTTCCCGACGTGTCGATCCCGGCGACGCTGCCCGCGGATCCCGACGTGAAACTGGTGCGCGGCACCGCGTTGGGCCACGACTGGGCGACCGCCGAGCTGGCCCCGTATTCGCTGACCGACGGGCGGGCTCCGCAGCGCAGCGGCGAAGTCGTGCTCGACCAGTCGACGGCCGCGGCCACCGGGGTCGCCTCGGGCGGTTCGGTGCAGATCGCCGTGCGCGGCGGGGTCCGGTCCTTCCAGGTGGTCGGAATCGCCGTCGCGGGCGGGAAAATAGCGTCCGACGCGGTGTTCTTCTCCCACGAAGACGCCCTTGCGCTGACACCCGCGACCGGTCAGGTCGACGCGTTCGGCGTGCTTCCCGCCGCAGGCACGGATCCGGCCGCGCTGAGCATCCAGATCGCGAACGTGGTCCGCGACCAGCACGCGGTTGCGCTGACCGGAGTGGCGCGCGGGACGGCCGAGTTCGCGCAGGCGAGCGACGGCGGCGAAATCCTGGTGATCCTGGCCGCGGTGTTCGGCGGGCTCGCCGTGCAGGTCGCGTTGTTCGTGGTGGCCAGCACGCTGGGTCTGTCGGTGCAGCAGCGGCGGCGCGAGGTCGCGTTGCTGCGTGCGGTCGGCGCGACGCCCAAACAGGTGAGCCGCATGATCACCGCGGAGTCGATGGTGATCGGGATCCTCGCGACCGTACTGGCCGCTTTCCCCGGCGAACTGCTCGGGAACTGGCTGTTCGACCGGCTGTCCGGGTTCGGCGTCTTCGAACCGGTGCTGGCGTATCACCAGGACTGGATCCCGACCGCCGCCGGCGTTCTCGTGGGTCTGCTGTCCGCGTGGGGCGCGGGATTCGTCGCGGCACGGTACGCCGGGCGGACGCGTCCGGTAGAGGCGATGCAGGAACTGGTCTCGCCGAAGCGCTGGCTGACGTCGTTCCGGCTGTGGTGGGGCATCGGCAGCCTGATCGGCGGCGTGGCGCTCGCGTACCTGACGATCACCGTGATGGACGGACCGCTCGCCGCCAGTACGGCCGGCCCGGCGGTCACGCTCGTCGCGGCGGCGGTCGCGCTTTTCGCACCGGGGATCACCCGGGTGATGGTCGCGGTGCTGCGGGTTCCGGTGCGGGCGGTGAGCGGGCTGTCCGGCTATCTCGCGATGGCCAACGCCCGGGTGCGCTGGCTGCCGATGTCCGGTGCGGTCGTGCCGGTCATGCTCGCCACGACGCTGGCCGTGTTCATGCTCTACTTCCAGACCACGCAGGTGGAATCGGCGAAGCAGAAGTACGCGTCGAACCTTTCGGCGGACGCGGTCGTCACTTCGTCGACCGGCGACGTCGGCACCGGGTTGCTCGACAAGGTCCGGGCGCTGCCCGGGGTCGGCACCGCTTCGGCGTACGTGACCAGCAAGGGCTACAACGAGAAGCCGTCGGACTCGAGCCAGGACGAGGACGGGCTCGCGCTGACCGGGGTCACCGGCGACGCGGTCGCGAAGACCCGGGCGTCCGAGGTCGCGACCGGTTCGCTGGACGCGTTGCAGGGCAACACCATCGCGCTTCCGGTCGACAACGCGTCTCGGCTGCACGTCAAGGTCGGCGACGAGATCGGCCTGCGGCTCGGCGACGGCACGCAGGTGCGGCTGCGCGTGGTGGCGACGCTGCGCTCGGCGGCGGAGTTCGCGACGGCGTTGCTGCCCGCGGGCACGCTGGCTCCGCACACGACCGACGGGATCGCGTCGCAGGTGCTCGTCACCGCGGCGGCGGGCACGAGCGTCTCGCAGCTGATGAGCACGCTCGACGGGCTGGCGCAGTCCTCGCCGGGCGTGCAGGTCGCGAACCGGGACACGCTCACCGCCAAGTTCGTGCAGGAACAGGAAGCGAACGCCTGGGTCAACTACCTCGTGGTCGGCATGATCCTGCTCTACGCGGCGATCTCGGTGGTGAACACGCTCGTGCTCTCGACCGCGCACCGGCGGCGCGAGTTCGGCCTGCAACGGCTGGCCGGGTCGAGCCGGGGCCAGGTGCTCGGCGTGATGGCCGTGGAGGGGATCGTCGTCGCGATCATCGGCGTGGTTCTCGGCACCGTCGTCTCGCTCGCGATGCTGGTCCCGTTCAGCCAGGCGGTGTCCGACAGCTGGCTGCCGTATGGTCCATTGTGGATTTATGGGGTGGTGGTCGTGCTCGCGGTCGTGGTAAGCATGGTCGCCACGCTCTTCCCGACGTGGCTCGCGGTGCGCGGCAAGACCTCGATCGCCATGCTCTCTCCTGAATAGGTGACCCCTGGGCGGCCGCCCGCCGCTGACTGCCCCCAGCTGTCAGCGCGCGGTCAGCCCGGGGTCACCGCCCCGCCGTAGCGTCACCGGCATGAGTCCGAACGAGGCGGGAAGCCCTTCCTGGGACGCGATCGTGATCGGGTCCGGGATCGGCGGCCTCGTCTGCGCCGGCTACCTCGCCGCCTTCGGCCGCCGGGTCCTGGTGCTCGAACAGCACGACGTCGCGGGCGGCAACTGCCACATGTTCCGGCGGCGGCGCTCCTACGAGTTCGACATCGGCGTGCACTACCTCGGCGACTGCGGGCCCGGCGGGCTGCTCCCGTCGCTGCTGGCCGGGCTCGGCGTCGGCGACCGGGTGCGGTTCCGCAGGCTCGACCCGGACGGCTTCGACCGGATCGTGCTGCCGGGCGTGCGGTTCGACGTGCCGGAAGGCTGGTCCCGGTACGGGGACCGGCTGCTCGAGACCTTTCCCGCGGAGGCCGCCGCGCTTCAGGAGTACCTGGCGATCTGCGGCGAGATCGCCGCGTCGGCCCGGTATTCGGCGAGCGCCCAGCCGGTCTTGGGCGGTTCGCCCGCGGTGGTGCGCTGGAGCCGGCGCAGCCTGAGCCGCCTGTTCGACCATTGTGGACTGTCCGCGGCCGCCCGCACCGTGCTGGCCGCGCAGTCCGGCAACTACGCCTCCTCGCCCGCGAACACCGTTGTCGCGGCGCACATTCGCATGCTCGACGACTACCTGACCGGCGGCGCGTACTACCCGGTCGGCGGCGGGCAGATGCTGGCGGCCGCGCTGGTGGAGCAGCTCGAAGCGCACGGCGGCCAGCTGCGCACCAAAGCCCGCGCCGCGCGGATCCTGATCGAGGACGGTCGCGCGGCCGGCGTGGAGCTGACCGACGGAGACGTGCTGCGCGCGCCGCTCGTCGTGTCCAATGCGGACTATCGGCGCACCGTGCTGGAGTTGTGCGGCGGCCGGGAAAACTTGCCCGAAGGCGTCGTCCGGCGCACCGAAGACGCGGTCATGCGGCTGCCGCTGGTCACTAGTTATGCGGTGGTGGCCGCGGAACTGCCCGAAGCGTCCGAGGCCAACATCTGGTACTGGCCGAGCGGTGACGTCGAAAGTGCTTACGCCCGAACGGAAGCGGGCCAGTTCGACGAGCTGCCGTTCGTCTTCATCTCGTCCGCGTCGCACAAGGATCCCGGCAACACCGCGGTCTGCCCGCCCGGACACACGAACCTCCAGATCATGACCGCGTGCCCGCCCGGCTACGCACCGTGGGGCGTCACCGATGGACCGGCGTCCGGGCTCCGCTACCGACGCGTTGCCGAATACCGCGCGGCCAAAGAGAAACTCGCCGCCTGCCTGCTCGACCGCGCCGAAGAGGTGCTCGGCCCGTTCCGGGACCGCATCGTCTACCTCGAATCCGCCACCCCGCTCACGCAGGAGCGCTACACGCTCGCGACCGGCGGAGCCGCGTACGGACTGCAGTCCTGGGGCCCGCACGGACGGCGGCCGGACGTGCGGACCGCGGTGGAAGGACTGTTCGTCGCCGGACAGGACGTCCACGGCGGGGGAGTCGTCGGAGCCGCGGTCGGCGGTGCGCAATGCGCCGAAGCGATTCTCGGCCGGCCGGTGCTGGCCGAAGCGTACGACGGCGCGGTCTTCGCCGACCGCGCCCTGTTGCCCGAACGCGGCCACGACTGGGATCCGCTGCGGATTTCCCGCGGCCAGGCCCGCCGCGACGCCCGCGGATTCGCTCCGACGGCGCGCTGAACCCCGTGTAAGGAGAAGGAGAGCCATGACTGAGACAACCCAGACCACGCAGACCTTGACCGAGGACCGGGTCGTCGAGGGCATCACCGGCGCGCTGGGCGCGGTGCTCGAACGCGACGTCGCCGACCTGTCCGAGGACACCCGGCTGTCCGACGCCGGCCTCGACTCGACCGGCGTGCTGGAGCTCCTGATGCAGCTCGAGGACACGTTCGGCATCGAGTTCGACACCGAGAACCTGGAGATGCAGCACTTCGAATCGGTGCGTTCGCTCGCCGCGTTCGTCATCGCGGAAATCCGTGCCTGACCAGGCGTCGTGGCAGGAGTGCCGGCGCGTCGCCCGGGAGCAGGGCGTCGCGCCCGCGCTCAAGCTGCTGCGGACGGGGCCCCGGAACACCGCGATCGCGGCCGTCCCGGCGGGAGAACTGCCCGCCGGGACGGAGATCCTGCGGGAAGCCGAGCTGCCCGGCGGCGCGGTCGCGTTCGCCCGGGGGCTGCCGGGCGCGCCCGCGGGGCCGGACCTGGTGTGGGTGCGGCTGGGGCTGTCCCAGGCCCTGCTCGACGAGTGCGTCCGGTACTTGGGCGAGCGGCGTTCGGGGGAAGAGTCGTTGCTGCGCAAGCAGATGATCCAGGACTGCCTCGCCACGGCGCTCAACGGCCAGCTCGCGGTCGAAGCGGATCTGCTGGCCGCGGACGGCACGCTGGCTCCCGCGCGGGTGCGGTATCTGCACCACTTGCTGTCCGATGTGGACCGGAAACTGCTCGGCTTGCTGGGGGCGAAGGGTTTCCTGGCCGGTGGACCGGGTGAGGTCGCCGACGTCTCGGAGCTGCTCGCGAGCGTCCACGAAATGGCCGAGGGGACGATGTGACGGGCACTGTGCTGACCGAACCCTTGCTGGCGTTGCGGGAGCTCGCCGCCGAGTGGGCGAGCGGCCTGCGTGCCGCCGGTGCGCTGCTCGACCGCGATCCCGAGGCCGTCGCCCAGTTCGCTGACCTGCCTGCGGTGCGGTGCATGGCGCAGCTGCTGGTTCCGGGGGAGTACGGCTCGGAGGGCATCAACGTCTCCGGGCACCGGTTCCACGGGATGACCGCGCTGGAACGGACGGTGCTGCTGGAGGAGTTCGCCCGGGGCGACGCGGGCGCGACGCTCGCCGCACCGGGCGCGTCCATGTCCGGCGTGCTGCTTGACGTGCTCGGCGACGACGAGCAGAAAGCCTGGTTCTACGGCAGGCTCGTCGACCGTCCAACGTGGACTTTCTTCGCGCTCACCGAACCGGACGTCGGTTCCGACGCGAACGCGCTGACCACGAGCCTGACTCCGGGACCGGACGGCGACTTCGTGCTGAACGGCCGGAAACGGTATGTCGGCAACGCTTCCCGCGCAGGCATGGGCGTCGTCTTCGCCCGCACCGCGCCTGGCCCGCTCGGCGTGCGGGCGGTCCTCGTGGACACCGCTTCCCCCGGCTTCCACGCCGAACCGCTGGGCATGCTCGGATTGCGCGGCGCACGATTCTGCGCCCTCGAGTTCGACAACGTGCGGATCCCCGCGAACCGGGTGCTGGGCCGCCATCTTTCCCCTGCCAGGCGCGGGATGTGGGCCGCCACGCTGACGTTCAACCGCCTCCGCCCCGGCGTCGCGGCGATCGCGATCGGCATCGCGCGAGCGGCGCACGAACACGTCCGGGCCGAAGGCGGCCTGCTCACCGGCGGCGCGGCGGCCGAATGGGACCAGCTGGGCTACCGGATCGAGAGCGTCCGGAACCTGGTGCACCTCGCGGCGATGGAGGTGGACGCGGGCGGCAGCCGCGGCGGGCACCTCGCCTCGTCCGCCAAAGCCGAAGCGAGCAGGCTCGCCGAGGACGCGACCAGGGCGGCCTGCCGGTTCTTCGGGCCGGGCGCGCGCTGGACGCATCCCTTGCTGGACAAGCTGATTCGCGACGCACGCGGCGTCGAATTCATGGAAGGCGCCGCGAACATCCAGAAACTCATCGTCTTCACCGGGCTGCTCGCCGGCAAAGTCGGCCAGGGCGAGTCGTTCCCGGCGCTGAACCGCGGAGGTTTGCCGTGCGGGTGATATCCGCCCCTCAGGAGTTCACCGTCCCGGATCTGTACGTCGACCTGCGCCGGTTCGTCGGCCGCGACCTGTTCGTCAAGTGCGAGGGGTTCAACTTCGCCGGGTCGATCAAGCTCAAGGCCGCGCTGGAGATCGTCGAGCGCGCCGAACGCGACGGCAGGCTGCGTCCCGGGCAGACGATCGTCGAGAGCTCGTCCGGGAACATCGGCGTCGCGCTCGCGATGGTCGCGGCCAGCCGCGGCTACCGGTTCATCTGCGTCACCGACGACCACTGCACGCTGTCCGCGCGGCAGCTGATGCAGAACTACGGCGCCGAGGTCCGCGTGCTGACCGAACCGCATCCGGTCGACGGGCTGGTCGGCGCGCGGCAGCGGCTGGTGGAGAGCCTCTGCGCGGAGCACGAGGACTACGTCTGGCTCGACCAGCACACCAACCCGGGCAACTGGACCGCGCACTACCGGACCACCGGACCGGAGATCCTGCGCATGTTCCCCGGCCTCGACGTGTTGTTCGTCGGCACCGGCACGGCCGGGACGCTGATGGGCTGCGCCCGGTACCTGCGCGAGGCGCGCCGGTCGATCCGGGTGGTCGCGGTGGACAGCGTCGGCTCGGTGAGCTTCGGCGGCCCGCCCGGGCCGCGGCAGATTCCCGGGCTCGGCTCCGCGATCCGGCCGGCGCTGCTCGACGAGTCCTTGGTGGACGACGTGGTGCACGTCGAGGAAACCGAAACCGTGGAGATGTGCCGGACGCTGGTGGGGCACGGGTTCCTGTTCGGCGGCTCGACCGGCACCGTCGTCGCCGGAGCGCTGTCCTGGCTCGCCCGCGAGGACCGCGACCTGACCGCCGTGGCCATTTCCCCGGATCTGGGCGACCACTACCTGGACACGGTCTACCGGGACCACTGGGCCGCCGACGCGCTCGGCCGCGTGCCCGGGCAGACCACCGACCGACTTTCCGAGGTGCCGCGATGACCGCTGTCGAGACCAGCCTGCCCCTGTCCACGGCCCAGACCGACGTCTGGTTCGACGAGCAGCTGTCCGGAGGCGGTCTCGCCTACGCGATGGCCGACTACCTGGACATCTCCGGCGACCTGGACGTGCCGGTGTTCGTCGAGGCGTTCCGCCTGCTCACCGACGAGGCCGAATGCTTCCGCGCGCGCTTCTTCGAGGTCGACGGCGAACCGCGCCAGGTGGTCGAGCCGCTGACCGAGTTGCCGGTCAGCTTCCTGGACCTGTCCGGCGAACCGGACCCCGAGGCGGCCGCGCTCGCGTGGATGCACGAGGACCTGGCCCGGCCGTTCTCGGTCAGCGATTTCCCGCTGTTCCGCGCCGCGCTGCTCACGCTCGGCCCGCGCCGGCGGTTCTGGTATCTCACCACCCACCACCTGGTGGGCGACGGGTTCAGCGCCGCGATCTGCCACCGCCGGATGGGCGAGCTGTACACGGCGGTGCTGACCGGCAAGGAGCCCGAGGGCCGTCCGCTGCCGCCGTTCCGGGACCTGCTGGAATCCGAACTCGCCTACCAGAACTCGACGCACCTCGGCCGTGACCGCGAGTTCTGGAGCAGCCACTTCAGCACGGTCCCGGACCTGATCAGCCTGTCCGGCAAGGAACCCGCGCCGGCTCGCGGATTCCTTCGCCGCACCCTCGCCCTGCCCGCCGACGCGGCCGCCGCGGCGCGCAAGGCGGTGGCACAGGCCGGGGTGACCCTGCCGACCTTCCTGCTCGCCGCGATGGCCGCCTACACCGAGCGTCTTTCCGGGATCCAGGACCTGATGCTGACCGTCCCGGTCGCTGCCCGCGCGGGGGTCCGGACGCGGACGATCCCGGGGATGATGGCGAACTACCTGCCGTTGAAAATGCAGGTCACGCCGGCGATGACGCCGCAACTGCTGCTGAAGCAAGCCTCGCGGGAGCTCGCCCGCACGCTGAAGCATCAGCGGTATCACGTCAACCAGATCCGCCGCGACATCGGCGTGCGCAGCGACGAGCGGCGGCCGTTCGGCGGGCCTTTCGTCAACGTGCTGCCCGCGGACCCCGGCCTGCGGCTGGGCGACTGCGTGACCCGCGTGCGGAATCTGTCGACCGGGATCACGAACGATCTGTCGATCACCGTCCTCGACGAACCCGGCGGCGGGATCGAACTGCACCTCAACGGAAACCCGGACCTTTACGACGAGTCCGGAGTGGACACTCACCTGCACCGGTTCGCCGGATTCCTCGACCGCTTCGCGCGCGCCGATCCGGACGCGCCGCTCGCCCGCATCGATGTCGCCGACGCGCGGGAGCGCGAGGAACTGCTCGCCGCCGGGCTGGGCGCTAGCGGCCCGGTGGGCGCGGGCGTGGTGGAGCGGGTGCGCGCGCAGGCTCCGGACGCGGTGGCGGTGGTCGATGCTGCCGGTGCGGTGAGTTACGCGGATTTGGTCGGGATGGCCTCGGCGTTGTCGCGGCGGTTGCCAGCCGGACGCGTGGTCGGCGTGCTCGCTGGGCCGGGGAGTGGCTTCATCTCGGCGGTTCTTGGCGTGCTCAGTGCCGGTGGTGCTTACGTGCCGCTGGATCCGACGCTTCCGTTGGCGCGGTTGCGCGATCTGGTGGCGGACAGCGGCGCGGCCTGCGTGCTCGCGGCCCCGGAGTTCCGGGACGTGGCTGCGGAGCTGCCGGTGGACGTCGTGGAGCTGGACGGCACGGTCGATCCCGAGTTGGCGCCGGTGGTCGGCGCGGACGACGACGTCGCGTACGTGATCTTCACGTCGGGTTCGACCGGTCGTCCGAAGGGCGCGATGGTTTCGCGGCTCGGGATGATGAACCACCTGCTGGCGAAGGTCGAAGACCTCGGGCTGGGTGCGTCGGACGTGGTCGTGCAGAACGCGCCGCTGACGTTCGACGTGTCGGTGTGGCAGATGCTCGCGCCGCTGGTGGTCGGCGGTCAGGTGCGCGTGGTGGACCGGCAGATCGCGGCGGATCCGGAGACGTTGTTCGGTTTGGGCATGTCGGTGCTGGAAGTCGTGCCGTCGTTGCTGCGGGCGGCGTTGGACTTCTGGGACGCCGGTGGTCCGCCGGAGCTGGCCGGTTTGCGGTGGCTGGTGGTGACGGGCGAGGCGTTGCCGCCGGACCTGTGCGTGCGGTGGTTCGGGTACTTCCCGGAGATTCCGCTGGTGAACGCATACGGTCCGACCGAGTGCTCGGACGACGTGACGCACGCGGTTCTGTCCAGTGTGGACGATGTACGCGGGCTGCGGACGCCGATCGGTCTTCCAGTGCGGAACACCCGGCTGTACGTGCTGAGCGACGAGCTGCGTCCGGTTCCGGCCGGTGCGGCTGGCGAACTGTACGTCGGCGGTTTGGTGGTCGGCCGCGGTTACGTGGGCGATCCGGGCAAGACAGGTTCGGTGTTCGTCGCCGATCCGTTTGGCGAGCCGGGCACGCGGATGTACCGGACTGGCGACCGCGTAGTGCGCCGCGCCGACGGAGCACTGGAGTTCATCGAGCGCCGGGACTTCCAGGTCAAGATCCGCGGTCACCGCATCGAACTCGGCGAGATCGAAGCGACCCTGCGCGAGCTGCCCGAGATCGCGGACGCGGTCGTAGTGGTGCGCGACGACGCCGGGACCAAACGGCTCGCCGCGTACCTGGTCGGCACGGAGCCGGTCGACGTGCCGTCCGTGCGCAGCGAACTGCAGCAGCGGCTGCCGGACTACCTGGTGCCGCCCGCGATGGTCGTGCTCGACGCGATGCCGCTGACTGTCCACGGCAAGGTCGACCGGGACGCGCTGCCCGAGCCGGATTTCGCCGCCGAAGCGGTCGGCCGGGCCCCGCGCAACGCCGTCGAGGCCATCCTGTGCGACGTGCTGGCCGAGGTGCTGACGGTGCCGAAGGTCTACATCGACGACAACTTCTTCGCGCTCGGCGGCGACAGCGTCAGCTCGATCCAGGTGGTCAGCCGCGCGCGCAAGGCCGGGCTGGTCATCACCCCGCGCGACCTGCTGGAAGCCCGGACACCGGCGGCGATCGCGGAAAACGCGGTCCCGATCGGGGACGACGTCGCTCCGGAACCCGCCGCCGCACTGGTCGAACTCGAACCGGGAGAACTTGACGAGCTGCGGGCCGGGCCGGTCGAGGAAGTGCTTCCGCTCGCGCCGTTGCAGCAGGGCATGCTCTTCCACACCGAACTCGATGCCGAGGGCGTCGATTTCTATGCCGTGCAGGCAATCGCGGACCTCGAAGGCCCCCTGGACACCGCCGCCGTCCGAGACGCCTGCGCCACGCTGCTGACCCGCCACACCGCCCTGCGCGGATATTTCCGGCGACGCCGCAACGGGGAACCGGTGCAGCTGGTCGCCGAATTGGTCGAGCTGCCGTGGACCGAAATCGACCTGACCGTGCTGCCGGAGCAGGATCGCGAGGCGGAACTGCAGCGACTCGTCGACCAGGACCGATTGCAGCGCTTCGATCTGGCGCACCCGCCGCTGGTCCGCTTCACGCTGATCCGGGTCGCCGCCGAGCGCTACCGGTTCCTGTGGAGCGCACACCACATCGCCACCGACGGCTGGTCGGTCCCCATCCTCATCGACGAACTGGCTCAGCTCTACGCGGGCGGCGCGACGACCGCGCTGCCCGAGGTGCCGCAGATGCGCGACTACCTCGCCTGGCTGTCCCGCCAGGACGAGGAGGCCGGGCGGAAAGCCTGGCAGGACCTGCTCGACGGCCTGCCCGGACCGACCCGCGTCGCACCAGACCTGCCCGCCGCCGCGAACCTGCCCGCGACTGTCGAGTTAGCACTGTCCGAAAGCGACACTGCACACCTTTACGCCTGGGCACGGGAGCATGAGCTGACCGTCAGCACGATCGTGCAAGCCTGCTGGGCGATTCTGGTCGGCCGCTTGGCCGGGCAGCAGGACGTGGTCTTCGGCGCGGTGGCCTCCGGACGTCCCGCGGAACTGCCGGGCGTCGAAACGATGGTCGGCATGTTCGTGAACACCGTGCCGGTCCGGGCCCGTCTCGACCCGGCCCGCCCGGTCCGCGACCTGCTCGCCGAACTGGGCCGGCAACAAGCCGCCATGGTGTCCTACCAGCACATCGGGCAAGCGCAGTTGAGCGGAGCCATCCCGGACAGCGGCGAACTCTTCGACACCGCAGTGGTGTTCGAGAACGTCCCCGCCGGCGACGGCGGCCCGCTGGTGATGCTCGGCGAGGACGTCCGCGTAGTCGACGCGGTCACGCTCGACTCCCGGCACTACCCGCTCAGCCTCGTCGTGGAACCGCACGCCTCGCTCGTCTTCCGCTTCGACTACCTCCGCGAGGCCTTCGGCGACGACCGCGTCCGCGATTTGGCGCAGCAGTTCCGGGCGCTGCTCGACACGGTGCTCGGCGATCCCGACCGCCTGCTCGGCCGGATCGACGTGGTGGCCGAACCGGCGCAGACCTTCCTGCTCGGCGCGACCGGCCCGGTCGGTGCGGGCGTGGTCGAACGGGTGCGTGCGCAGAAGCCAGACGCGGTCGCGGTGGTCGACGACTCCGGTTCGGTGACCTACGCGGACCTGGTCGGCCTGGCGTCGGCTCTTTCTCGCCGGGTGCCGCCGGGACGGGTAGCGGGCGTGCTCGCCGGTCCCGGGATCGGCTTCATCTCGGCGGTTCTCGGCGTCCTGGGCGCGGGCGGTGCTTACGTGCCGCTGGATCCGACCGTGCCGCTCGCCCGGCTGCAAGGCCTGGTGGAGGACAGCGGCGCGGCGTGCGTGATCGCAGCCCCGGAATTCCGGGAGCTCGCAGCGAACCTGCCGGTGGAGGTCATCGAGCTGGACGGCGTCATCGACACCGAGCCGACCCCGGTCGTCGGTGCGGACGACGACGTCGCGTACCTAATCTTCACCTCCGGCTCCACCGGCCGCCCCAAGGGCGCGATGGTGTCTCGCCGCGGAATGGTCAACCACCTGCTGGCCAAGGTCGAAGACCTGGCGTTGAAGCCCTCGGACGTGCTGGTGCAGAACGCGCCGCTGACGTTCGACGTCTCGGTGTGGCAGATGCTCGCCCCGCTGATGGTCGGCGCTCAAGTCCGAGCCGTCAGCCGCGAGACCGCGGCGGATCCGGACGCATTGTTCGGCTTGGGCATGTCGGTGCTGGAAGTCGTGCCGTCGCTGTTGCGAGCCGCGTTGGACTTCTGGGACGCGGGCAGCCCGCCGGACCTGACCGGTCTGCGGTGGCTGGTCGTGACCGGTGAAGCGTTGCCGCCGGATCTGTGCGTGCGGTGGTTCGGGTACTTCCCGAATATCCCGATGGTGAACGCCTACGGCCCGACCGAGTGCTCGGACGACGTCACGCACGCAGTTCTGTCCAGTGTGGACGATGCGCAGGGCCTGCGGGTGCCGATCGGTCTTCCGGTGCGGAACACCCGGCTGTACGTGCTGGGCGACGAGCTGCGTCCGGTCCCGCCCGGCGCCGCAGGCGAGCTGTACGTCGGCGGCCTGGTCGTCGGCCGCGGTTACGTGGGCGATCCGGTCAAGACGGGCTCCGTGTTCGTCGCCGACCCCTTCGGCGAACCCGGCACCCGGATGTACCGGACCGGCGACCGCGTGGTCTGCCGGGCCGATGGCGCGCTGGAGTTCGTGGAACGCCGCGACTTCCAGGTCAAGATCCGCGGACACCGCATCGAACTGGGCGAGATCGAAGCCGGTCTGCTGGCGCAAGAATCCGTCACCGACGCGGTAGTCGTCGTGCAGGGCTCCGACGCGGCCAACCGGCACCTGGTCGGCTACGTCGCGGGAACCGCCCGTCCCGAGGACCTGCAAGCTCAGCTGGCTGAGCTGCTGCCCGCGTACATGGTGCCCAGCGCGATCGTCGTACTCGACCGGCTCCCGCTCACCGCGCACGGCAAGGTCGACCGCAAAGCGCTGCCCGCCCCGGAAAACCTCACCGGCCAAGAGAAACGCGGCCCGCGCACCCCGGTCGAGGAGCAGCTGACCCGGCTGTACGCCGAGGTGCTCGGGTTGCCCGAGGCCGGTATCGATGACGACTTCTTCGAACTCGGCGGCCATTCCCTCCTCGCCACCGCGCTGGTCAGCCGGATCCGGTCGGAACTGAACGTGGAACTGCCGCTGCGTGACCTGTTCGAAGCACGTACCGTCGCCGCGCTGGCCGGACGGCTCGCGTCGGCAGGCCAGGCACGCGCGGCATTCCGCAAGCTGGACCGCCCCGATCCGCTGCCGTTGTCGTACGCACAACAGCGCATGTGGTTCCTGAACCGGCTCGAAGGCGACCACGGCGGATACACCATCCCCCTCGCTGTCCGGCTTTCCGGCGAGCTGGACCGCTCGGCGCTCGCCGCAGCCGTCGACGATCTCACCGCCCGCCACGAAATCCTGCGCACCGTCTTCCCCGACACCGACGGCGTCCCGTTCCAGCGCGTCCTCGACGCGGGGGAGTCGCTGCGCACCGCACCGATGCCTGAGGACCTCGCCGCCGCGTTGGCCGAGGAGGTTGCCCGCGGCTTCGACCTGGCCGTCGACCTTCCGTTGCGCAGCAAACTGTTCGGTCCCGGCCAGAACGGCGACCACGTCCTCCTGCTGGTGCTGCACCACATCGCCGGAGACGCCTGGTCCGTCGACGTGCTCGCCCGCGACCTCGCGACCGCTTACGAAGCACGGCTGTCCGGCTCCAGTCCACAGTGGACCGAACTGCCCGCCCAGTACGCGGACTACTCGGTCTGGCAGCACTCCCTGCTGGACGACACCAAGGATGGCGAATCCGCCCGCCTGCTGAAACACTGGCGGGAAGCACTCGCTGGAATCCCGGGCGAACTGGCGTTGCCGGTCGACCTGCCGCGCCGCGCCTCCGCCGGCTACCACGGCGGAACCATCGAGTTCGAGCTCTCCTCGGCCGTGCACCGCAACCTCGCGCGGCTCGCGCACGATCAAGGGGCGAGCCTGTTCATGGTCGTCCAGGCCGCATTGGCCACGCTGCTCACCCGTCTGGGCGCGGGAACCGACATCCCGCTCGGCAGCCTGGTCGCCGGACGTCCGGACGAAGCCGTGCACGACCTCGTCGGCTTCTTCGTCAACACACTCGTCCTGCGTACCGACACCAGCGGCGACCCGTGCTTCACCGAGTTGGTCGCGCGAGTCCGCGACGCCGACCTCGCCGCCTACGCCCACCAGGATCTGCCATTCGAACGGTTGCTGGAGGCGACGCAACCGGCAAGGTCGATGTCGCGACAGCCGTTGTTCGGAGTGCTGCTGTCCTTCTACGACGTACCGCCGTCCGAAGTCAGCCTCGGCAGCCTGACCGCGCGACCGGAAATGCTCGCCCCGACGCACAAGAAGTTCAAGTTCGACCTGACCTTCCAGCTGGGCCAGCACAAGGGCGAGCGCGGTCTGGAGGGCACGCTCGAATACAACGCCGACGCGTTCACCGCGGAAACCGCACAGCTGCTCGTCGACCGGCTGACGCTTCTCCTGACGGCCGCCGCCGAAGACCCCGGGCAGCCGCTGAGCCGGATCGACCTGCGCACTCCAGCCGAGCGAGTCACCCCAGCGGCACCGGCTCTCAAGGTGCCCGACGACTTGCTGGTGCCGGGAGACATCGGTCTGCGCGAGCAAGCCAACCGGCTGGCCCGGGCTTTGCAGGCGCAGGGCGCGGGTCCGGGGGAGACGGTGACCGTTGACCTGCCGCCAGGCCGCGACCGCTGGGCAGCGATCTTCGGTGTCCTCGCCATCGGCGCGGCCTGGACACCGAGCGGGCCGTCTCGTTACACGGTCCCTGCGGACGTGTCCGGATTCGCCGACACCGACCTGGAGGTATCGCTGTCCGGAGCGGAGCTGGCGTATCGCGGAGACGCGGTCTTCAGCCGAGATGCGCTGGCCGCGACCGTCGCCGCTCTGTTGAAGGAATTGCCGCTCACCGCCGGCGACCGTCTCCTGGCACCGGACACCGAGTTCGCGCTGCCGGTCGTGCTCGCCGCGTTGCACGTCGGCGCGGTGGTGACCGTCGCTCCCGCCGCGGAGATCGCGGAACTCGCCTCGTCGGTGGACCCGAGCGTCGTGGTCCTGACCCCGAGCATCGCGAAAATGCTGGCACTGCGACCGGGTACCCGGGTGGTGAACTTCGGCGAGAGCTTCCTCGACGGAGCACTCAACTGCGAAGGCACTGCGGCCTCCGGCTGGCTGTCTCTAGTCAACGGACGCCCGTTCGCGCACCGTCAAGCCAACGTCCTCGACCAGAGCAAGCGGCCAGTGCCTCGCGGTGGCCGAGGAGAGCTGTACTTGGCTGACGCACCCACCGGTCTCCCCGCCCGCATCCGCTTGGACGGAACCGTCGAAGTGATTCGCGAGGCCCAGGTCCGCGGCTTCGCGGTCCCGCTCGGGCAGATCGAAGCGGCCCTGCATGGCCAGCCCTCGGTCGCCGCAGCCGTCGTCATCGCCGAGAACGACGCGCTGATCGCCTACGTCGTCCCGCAGTGGGAACGCGGCGTCGACCCGCTAGCCCTGCGGGAAGCGCTGGCCGCCGAACTCCCCGACTACCTGATCCCGACCGCCTTCGCGGAACTGGACACCCTCCCAGTCGCGCCGGACGGCTCGCTGGACCGCTCCGCCTTGCCCGCTCCCGCCGCGCAAACCAGTCAGGACACCAGCGAAACCGTCGAACTGCTGCGCACCGCTTTCGCGGAAACCCTCGGTATCGCGGACGTCGACATCCAGACCGGGTTCTTCGAGTTGGGCGGCAACAGCCTGCAATCCGTCCGCCTGGTCGCACTGGCCCGACGAGCCGGACTCCGGTTGACGGTCGCCGACGTCCTGACCCACGGCAGCATCGAACGCCTGGCCGCGCTCGCCGAACGAGCCGAACCGGATCTGGCGGACCTGCCGAACCCGTTCGCGCCGGTGCTGCCGATCCGGCCGACCGGGACGAAGCCGCCGCTGTTCTGCCTGCACGCCGGACTCGGCCTGAGCCTGCCGTACCTCGGGCTGGCCGCGCACCTGCCGGACCGGCCGATCTACGGCCTGCAATCGCCGGGAATCAGCGGCGCCGAACAGTTCCCGGACTCGGTCGAGCAGGTCGCCGAGGACTACCTGAAGCACATCCGCCGCCTCCAGCCGCACGGCCCGTACCACCTGCTCGGTTGGTCCTACGGCGGTCTGCTGGCCTTCGAGATCGCGGTACGCCTGGAAGCCGAAGGTGAAACGGTCGGCTCACTGTCCATCTTGGACAGTTACCCGCAGGACGGGACCGAAGCCGCACTGTCCCGGCACGAACTGCTCGTCGATTTCCTGGAGCACGTCGGCTTCCACGACACCGAAGCCGGTACCGAGCTGACCCCGGCCGACGTCATCGCTGTGCTGCGGCAGGGAGACAGCCGACTGGCCGACATCGGCGAGGACCGCATGACACGCGTCCTAGCCGTGATGGACAACAACGCGGCGCTAGCCCACCGGTACCGCCCGACGCGCTTCACCGGCGCAGTGGAACTGTTCGTCGCCGCCGACGGCCTGACCGACGCCGAGGTAGCCGAACGAGCGGGCCGCTGGGTGCCGCACGTGTCCGGTCCAGTACGGGCGCACCGGATCGAATGCGGGCACGAATACCTGATGGATCCCGGGCCGCAGGCGGAGATCGGCGCCGCGACGGCCGGAACGCTGGCGAGCAACGAGGAGTCGCAGTGACCACAATGACCACCCCGGCGAACACTCCGCGGGCAGCGGCGCTCGTCGAGACATTCGCACTGGCGGGTCGCCGGTTGACCCACCTGCGCAAGGTGCCGGGCAGGCTCCTCGCGATCACGCTGAATTCGCTGATCACCATGCTGGCCATCGGCTACGTCTTCAAAGGTGCGGTGAGCGTCGAAGGCGGCGGCAGCTATCCGGAGTTCCTGTTCCCGGCCGCGCTCATGCAGGTGGGCCTAGCCGGCGTCGCACCGACCGCGATCGCGGTGGCGATGGACCTCAAAGGCGGCCTGACCGACCGGTTCCGCTCGCTGCCGATCTCCCGTCCCGCCGTGCTGTTCGGCCACACCATCGGCGACGCGCTGGTCGGCTTCGTCGCGCTGGCGATCGTCGCCGGGATCGGACTGGCGGTCGGCGGCCGCGTGCACGCCGGCTTCCCCGCGCTGCTCGCCGGATTGGCCGTGCTCGCGCTCTTCCTCTACGTGATGATCTGGGTCGGCGTGCTGCTCGGGCTGACCATGGGCAATCCCGAATCCATCGACGGCGTCGGCGCGGTGCTGACGCTCGGGCTTTCCTTCCTCTCCAACGCGTTCATGGCCGTCAGCCAGCTGCCGTCGTGGGTCCGGCCGATCGCCGAGTGGAATCCGGTCAGCTCCGTCACCACGCTGTGCCGCCAGCTGTGGGGCGTGCCGGTGCCCGCGGACAGTTCGTTCCCCGCCCAGCATCCCGGCGTCGTCGTCGCGGTGACGCTGGTCGTCCTCTTCGCCGCGGCGACCCTGCTGAGCTTCCGCCGTTACCGCCTCGCCTAACCGATCCGGAGTACGCAATGACAAACCCGTTCGACGACCAGAACGGCGCTTTCCTCGTCCTGGTCAACGACGCCCGGCAGTACAGTCTCTGGCCCTCCTTCGCGGAAGTCCCGCCCGGCTGGCGGGTTTCGCTCGGGGAGAGCAGCCGCGAAGAAGCCCTCGCGCACATTTCGGGCCACTGGACCGATCTGTCGCCCGAGAACATCCGGGAAGCAGGCTGACATGACACCGCACGGAGAACTCGCGATCGAAGCCGAAGGGCTCCGCAAACGCTACGGCGACCACGAAGCGCTCGCCGGCGTCGACCTCGCCGTCCCGCCCGGCACGGTGCTGGGCTTGCTCGGTCCCAACGGCGCGGGCAAAACCACCACGGTCCGGATGCTCGCGACCCTGCTTCCGCCGGACGGCGGCCGCGCGCTGGTCGCCGGGCACGACATCGTGCGGGAACGCAAACAGGTCCAGCGGCACATCGCGCTCGCGGGCCAGTACGCGGCCGTGGACGAACTGTTGACCGGCCGGCAGAACCTGGTGCTGCTGGGCCGTCTTCTGCACCTCGGCCGCCGCGGAGCACGCGCCCGCGCGGGAGAACTGCTGGAGCGGTTCAACCTCGCCGAGGCGGCCGACCGCGCGGTCGGGACGTACTCCGGCGGGATGCGCCGCCGCCTGGACCTCGCGACCTGTCTCGTGGCGCGTCCGTCGGTGCTCTTCCTGGACGAACCGACCACGGGACTCGACCCGGCGAGCCGGATGGGCTTGTGGACGATGGTCCGCGAGCTGGTCAGCGAAGGCGTCACGGTCCTGCTCACCACGCAGTACCTCGAGGAAGCCGACTACCTCGCCGACCGGATCGTGGTCATCGACAAGGGCCGGAGCGTCGCGGAAGGAACCGCGGACGAGCTCAAGCGCAAGGTCGGCCGGGAACGGCTGGAAGTCGCTGTCGCCCACCCAGAAGGTCTCGCGGACGCGGTCGCGGCGCTGACACCGGTCGCGGTGGGCGTCCCGGTCGTGGACGAACGCCGGTGCAGCATCTCGCTAGAACTGCTTGACGAGAGCGGCGGGATCGCGGCGGCGGCGAACGCGTTGCACGAACGCGGCGTCGCGCTGGCGGACTTCGCGCTCCGCAGACCGACTCTCGACGAAGCTTTCCTCGACCTCACCGGACACCCGACCACGGGGTGATTCCCCGGTTCACTTTCGCGCAGCCCCCGGCCCGGTCCGCCGCCACCAGCGGACCGGGCCGGCTAGCGAGAGCAGCAAGGGCAGCAGTACCAGCCGGATCACCAGCACGTCGATCGCCAGCGCCGCCGCGGCCGCCCAGCCGAACTCGCTCAGCTCGCCGCTGCCGGCGATCCCGAGCGCGCTGAAGACCCCGATCGACACCACGCTGGCGCTGGAGATCGCCACGGTGCCGCGGCGCAGCCCCTCCGCGAGCACGTGCTGCGGCGACATCCCGGTCAGCGCCTCGACGCGGAAGTGGTGCAGCAGACAGACATGCATGTCGGTCGTGGGCGCGGCGAGCACCGCTACCAGCGCCACCGGCAGCCAGGTCGGGGTCGGCGGGTTCATGCAGGTGAGCATGGTCAGCGCGAAAAGCGCGGAGAGTACTGAAAGCACCGCGGTCGTCAGCGCGACCACGAACGGCCGGAAAGCCGTGATCACCGCCAACGACGTCAGCCCGATCAACAACGCCAACGGCAACGGCGGCAACGTCGGCGATTCGAGGTAGCGGTAGACGACGTAACCGAGCGCCGCGGCAGTGCAGGCCAGCGCGCCGATGAGTCCCGCTGCGGTGCGGTAACGCCAGCTCGCGGGCAGGCGGGCGACGAACCGGGGCAGCCAATGCCACTGGAACGACCTCTTCACCGGAAGCGCGATCCGGGTCAGCAGCACCGGAAGCAAGGTCAGCGCCGCGGCGGCTTCCACCAGGATGACCAGGACCACGGCTGCCGCCAACCGCATGACTTGCGGCTCGCCGGTCAGATACAGCCCGGTCATCGCGGAAAGCATCGCGAGCCCGGTGACGAGCGCGGTCCGTCCGGCGGTCGAGGCGACGATCTGCGCGGTGTCGGACGCGTCGTGTTTGCCGGGCGGCATCTCCTGCTGCCTGCGGACCGCGAACAGCAGATGGTTGGCGGCGCTCGTGATGCCGGGCAGGAGAACGAGGTTCCAGCTGCCGAACGAACCCGTTCCTTCGGCGACCACCGTCAGCACGCCGAGCGCGCCTGCCCCGACGGTCGCGAGATAGCCGAACGCGATCGCGGCCAGCCGCGGCGAACCCAGCACCAGCACCAGCAGCAGCGCGGTGAGCAGACAGCCGACCCCGAGGACGGAACCGGTGGGCGCCGCGGAGCTGCCTGCCGGGGCGGCGAGGTCTTCGCTCGCCGCCCCGACCAGGAACAGCAGCCACGCGCACAGCACCGGGCCGGGATGTCCGGCACACCAGCGCGCGAGACGGAGCAGAGGTAGCGTTCGCAATGCCGAACTCCTTGGGCCGCTTCAGGCCTCCCGCCGCGCAGGCGGCAAGCCGGACGGTCTAAGGATGGCTCCTCGTGATCGTGCGCACACTGGGCGTGGCACCTCGATTTCGAGTGGTACTAGCTCCCGAGCGCGGCGGGCGGGGCGAGCGCCGCGTCTCCGTAGAGGTCGGCCACCCACTGGTCGTGGTAGACCGTGTCCAGGTAGCGGTCGCCGAGATCGGGGGAGACCGCCACCGCGGTGAGGCTTTCGCCGTGCTCGTGCCGGTCGAGCCAGTGCAGCGCCCCGGCGACGACGGTGCCGGTCGAGCCGCCGAACAGGAACCCGGCCCGGACGAGCCTGCGGCACATCCGCACGGTGGCGAGTTCCGGCACGTGCACCACATCGTCCACATAGGACTCGTCGAGCAGCGCGGGCCGGACGCCGGTGCCGAGACCGGGGATCATCCGCGGGGCGGCCGGGGTTCCGAAGGTCACCGAACCCACGGTGTCGATGGCCACCACGCGCATTCCGGGACAGTGTTCGCGCAGGTAGCGCGCGCACCCCATCAGCGTGCCGGTCGTGCCCGCTCCGATGAACGCCACGTCGGCACCGGGGAACGAGTTCGCGATCTGCGGTCCGGTGGTGCGGTAGTGCGCCTGCCAGTTTCCCGCGTTCGCATACTGGTTGAGCCACACCCGGTCGTCGCCCTCGGCACACAGCCGCCGCACGTGCGCGATCCGCGCGCCGAGCAGCCCGTCTTTCGGATGCGGTTCGGTGATCACGTGCACCTCGGCGCCAAGCGTTTGCATCAGCTGCCGGGCGCCGAGGGTGCAGCGGGAATCGGTGACGCAGACGAACCGGTAACCCCGGCTGGTCGCGACGAGGCTCAGCGCCACCCCGAGGTTGCCCGACGAACTCTCCACGAGGGTCGCGCCGGGCCTCAGCGTGCCGTCCAGTTCGGCCGCGTCGATCATCTCTTTCGCTGCTTTGATCTTGATCGAACCAGCGAAGTTGAAGCCCTCGCACTTGAGGTAGAGCGATCGCCCTGTACACCCGCTCAGGTCGACGAACAGGTCGTCGACGTTGAACTCGTGCGGACTGGTGATGATCGGCATCAGCGCCGGCCGTAGCGGTCGAGTTCGAAGAAGAAGTCGCCGACCTCGTGCAGTTCGCCGCGGCGGCGCAGTTCGTCCAGGACGTGCTTGCCGACCGCGAGGTCCAGCACGCCGAGACCGAACGGCGAGAACACCAGCGGCCGGTCGGCGTCCAGGGCGAGTGCCCCGGTCATCACGTCGAACAGGGTGCCGTCGAGGAAGTCGCGGCCGCCGGTGGCCTGTTCGGCCAGGTGCACCGAGGTGTTGGCCTTGAGGCAGTGCTCGACGTCGTCGACCACGTTGGCCGAAGCCAGGACGACCTCGGTGGACAGGTCGCGCAGGGAAACGTTCAGCACGAGCGGGTTGTGGCCGAACCAGGCCGGATCGTGCACGTGCGGTTCCGCGGCCACGGTGGCGAACACGATCAGGTCGCTGCCGCGGATCAGCTCCTCGGCGCTCTCGCGCACCGAGATCCCGCTCGCGCCGGTGCCCTCCAAGTAGCCCCGGAAGCCGGCGGCGTGCTCGGCGGAGAGGTCGAACACCGCGGTCTCGTCGAAGTCCCAGCCGGTGCCGAGCAGGAACCGGTGCACGTAACGCGCGATGAGCCCGGTGCCGACGAACCCGAGCCGCCGCGGCCGTTCGCCCCGGCGGCTGAGCCAGTCGGCCGCCAGCGCCGCCGACGCCGCGGTCCGGCTCGCGCTGATGATCGAGCTTTCCATGCAGGCCAGCGGGTACCCGGTCGCTTGGTCGTTGAGGATCAGCACGGCCGAGGCGCGCGGCAGCCCGGTGCGGACGTTCTCCGGGAAGCTGGAGATCCACTTGACCCCGTCCACCGCGACCTCCCCGCCGACCGAGGCGGGCAGCGCGATGATGCGCGCGGACGGCCGGTCCGGGAACCGGAGGAAGTAGGAGGGCGGGTTGACGGTCGCCTGCTGCCCGTGCAGCCGGTAGGCCGCCTCGATCAGTTCGGCCAGCTGCTTCTCGGCGCCGTCGAGCACCTGGTGCACCTGTGCTCCGGACACGACGGCGAACTCCGGAACGGTAGCGGTTTCGGTCACAGAACTTCCTTATTCTTCGGCTGGGCGGAAACTGGGGCTGGTCCGGGCAGTCGCCGGGGTTCCCCGCGCGGACCTGCGGCCACGCCCCGGGTTCCCGGCATGGGGATCAGTCCTGCTGCAGGACGGCCAGCGCGCGTTCGACCCGCGCGTCGATCCGGTCGACCTCGGCGACCGAATCCCCGATGAGCACGCCGTAGAGGCGGCCGGCGAACGGCGCCCCGCCGGCGGTCTGCGCGCCGGCGTTGACGGTGGCGAAGTTGTTCACCAGCAGGCCGCTGCCCGCACCGTCGAAAAGCAGCTCGCCGAGCACGTCGCGGACCCGGTCGAAGCCGACGCTGGCGCCGAGCCGCAGCGAGTAGTGCCGGGCCATCGCGGTCTCGCCCGCGGTGACGAAGCGTTCCTGGATCGGCACCTGGTAGGTGGACATGTTGTTGCGGGCGTTGATTTCCAGCACCGGGAAGATGCCGCCGTCGGGTTCGACGATCGCGTCCACTCCCACGACGCCGTAGTAGCCGTCGGCGGCGAGCTGCCCGCCGAGCGCCTGCGCCGCGGACCGGATGGTCTCCAGCTGCGCCTCGTCCAGCCGCGGCGGGATCCGGTGTCCTTTGTGGACGCCGTTCTCGGTGATCAGCTCCTTGACGAAGTCGAAGTGCACCGACCCATCGCGGCTCACGGTGAACTGGTAGTTGAGGTCGGCGCGCTTGTCGACCCACTCCTCGATGACGAACGCGATCCGGTCCCGGCCGTTGCGGCGAGCGGTCGCGGAAATCATCCGGCGCAACCGGTCGAGCCGGCGTTCGTCGGAGACCACCGAGATTCCCTTGCCGGAAACCCCGAACGCCTCCTTGACGACGACCTTCCGTCCGGTGACGAGCACGGCCCCCGCCGCGGTGACGGCCTCGTCGAGCAGCTCGAGCGTGTCGCAGGCCCAGCCGTTCGGCTGCCGCAATCCGAGCTTCGTCGCGATCCGGCGGCTGTAGATCTTGCTGTTCACCGCCTTGCACCGAGCCGCGTCCGGAGCGGCCAGCGGCAACCCCGTCGCAGTGGACAGTTCTTCCTCCACCGCGGAGACACCGTGCGCGAGCAGATGCGCTTCGTCGGTGCGCAACGCGGAAAGCGCGGCGATCAGCCACGGATCGTGCAGCGCGTCCTGGCTGACCGTGCGCGCCGGATCCGGGTCCGCGATCACGTGGATCTGCGGCAGGTCGAGACCGAGGCCTTCCAGGTAGCTGTGGTAACCGGGGTCCGGCGCGTGCTTGAGCACCACGTGATCCCGCTTCCCGCCCAGCAGCAACGCGAACTCGTCCATGCTGTTGACGACCGCCATGCCGCCCGGGGCGGACACCCGGGGCAGCCCCTGCTCGTCGACCGCCCACTGCTCTTCGACCTCGAAGTTGCCGACGAACACCAGCGGGCGGTCGGCCGTGCCCAGAACCGCGGTCTTGAGCCGCGGGATGAAACCGTTGTCGGCGCTCATGACGTCCTTTCGCCAGCGCACGGATAGGACGCGGCACGCGCTGCCAGCGCTGCCGCGGGGAGAGAACAGCTAGACGACGAAGCCGCCGTCGACCTCGAAGACGCTGCCGGTGATGTAGGAAGCGCGGTCGGAAACCAGGAACGACACCAGGTCCGCGACTTCTTCGGGCGTGCCGAACCGGCGCAGCGGGACAGCCCGCAGCATCTTCTCGCGGGTCGCTTCGCTGAGTTTGCCGAGCATGTCGGTCTCGATCAGGCCCGGCGCGACGGAGTTGACCCGCACCCCGTACCGGCCGACTTCCTTGGCCAGCGCCTTGGTGAAGCCGAGCACGCCGCTCTTGGCCGCGGAGTAGTTGGTCTGCGTCGGGTTGCCGTGCACGCCGGACACCGAGGACAGCGTCACGACGCTCCCGGCGCGGCGTTTGATCATCCGGAACACGGCGGGACGGCACGCGTGGAAAACGCCGTCGAGGTTCGTGCGCAGGACACTCGACCAGTCCGGTTCGGACATCAGTGCGAGCGAACCGTCGCGGGTGATCCCGGCCGAGGTGACCAGCGCGTCCGGCGCGCCGAACTCGTCGGCCGTCCGCTCCACCCACGCCGTGACCGCCTCGCCGTCAGCGACGTCGACCTGGCTCGCTTCGACGCGCACGCCCAGGTCGAGGACTTCCTTGACGAGAACGTCGGCTGCGGTTTGGTTGCTGTGATAGCAGAACGCGACGTCGAACCCGTCCTGCGCCAGGCGGAGCACGACCGCCCGGCCGATCCCGCGGGAACCGCCGGTCACGAGTGCGGTTCTGCTCATCGCGCACCGCCGAGCTGCAGCAGCGCGCAGGCCACCGAACCGTCGTCATCGCAAGCGGTGACGACGATGTGGTCCTGTTCGCCGTGGTCTGCTCCGTCGGCGATGCTGAGCACCGACGCCAAGCCGAACAACGCGGTCGCCGCGGAGGTGTCGCCGATGAGATCCACCGGCGGCACCCGGTCGGTCACTTCGTCGCCGAACAACTGCCGCAGCGTCACGTCCTCGGGACGGTCCGCCCCAGCGGGGAAGCCGCTGCCGACTGCCGCCCACACGCGGTCCGCGTTGACACCAGACCGGTTCAACAGCGAGGTCACGGTGGCGTGCAAGGTTCCGGCGAGGTCACCGTCGAGGCAGATCCGCGAGTCGATGCCGGTCAGCGTCGCCAGCACGGTGCGCGGATCGGCCGAGTCCGCCGGTTCAAGCAGGAACATCGCACAGCCTTCGCCGAGCGTCGCCGCCCCGCCGCGCCGGTGGTGCTCGAGCCAGGACCGCGCGTCGGAATGCTCCTCGGCCGCACCGCACAACACCTGAGCCGCACGTTCGGTCATCAGCAGCCGGCGAGCGTAGTTCAGCGCCTGCAATCCGGTGGTGCGCCCGGCGGCGATCGTCGCGTTGGGTCCCTTGAGCCCGTGCCAGATCGCGGCCTGCCCGGCCGCGCAGTTCATCACGGTGCCGGGAACCGCGGCGGGTTCGACGTGGTCCGGCTGCTCGCCGGTGATCGACGCGCGGGTCAGGTCCATCATGCTCTGCGCACTGCCGGTCGTGGTGCCGAGCACGAAACCGATGTGCTCGCGATCGTCGTCCGGGGCCAGTTCCATGTCGGCGAGCAGCTGCTGCGCGGCCGCGACGGTCAACCCGCTGACCCGGTTCATGGCCCGGGTCTTCTTGCGCCCGAACATCTCGCGCACGTCGAAGCTGGGCACGACGGCCGCGGGATCACCCGGCCCGTCGGCTTCGAGGGCGGGCTCGCGCCGGGAGCGAACGCCGTCGGCGAACGCTTCCCGGCCGTAGCCGAAGGGGGAAATGGCGGTCCAGGCCGAGATGACCGGACGGCGCCGAGCCGGTGCGGTCACCGTACGGCCTCCTCTCGGGGTTGCCGCTCGTACCGGCCGAGCAGGACCACGGCGTTGTTGCCGCCGAAGGCCCAGCCGTTGTTCTGCACGATGTCGAGGTCGGCGTCGACGGATTCGTTGGGCACACAGTCCACCGGGCAGTCCGGGTCGGTGTCGCGGTGGTTGATGGTCGGCGGGATGAACTGCTCGGTGAGCGCGATCGAACAGCCGATCGCGGCCAGCGCGCTCGCCGCGCCCATCGAGTGCCCCAGCATCGATTTCATCGACACGGTGCGCGGCGGCTTCGGCCCGAACAGGTCGCGGATCGCCGCGGATTCGGTCATGTCGTTGGCTTTGGTCCCGGTCCCGTGCGCGGAGATCAGGTCGATCTCGGCGGGTTTGACCCCGGCGTCGGCCAGCGCGAGTTCCATGCAGCGGGCGATCCCGGCCTGATGCGGCGCCACCGGATGGTGCGCGTCGCAGGACATGCCGTACCCCAGCACTTCCGCGTAGATCCGCGCCCCGCGGGCGAGCGCGGAGTCGAGGCTCTCCAGCAGAAGAATGCCCGCGCCCTCGCCGGTGAGGATGCCCATCCGGTTGCGGTCGAACGGACGGCAGCAGTCCGGCGCGATGCTGCGCAACCGGTAGAACGAGGTGAACGTCTTGCGGCACAGCGCATCCGCGCCGCCACAGAGAGCGAACTCGGCGTCCCCGCACCGGATCGCGTCGAGCGAGTTGCCGATGGCGTAGTTCCCCGCCGAACACGCCGTCGCGATGGTCCCGGTCTCGACGTCGGTCAGTTCCAGTTCACGCGCGATCGACGTGGCCAGCCGACCCGCGGAAGTCCGGCGCACCAGCTTCGGGTCAAGCCCGGCCAGCCCGGCGGAGAGTTCCTGCGCCACCAGGCCGTCGAGTTCGTGCGCCTCGCCGTCGGTGCTGCCCACCGAGACGAGCGTGCGCGCGGCGCGCAGGGTTTCCAGCGGCAGCCCCGAATCCTCGACGGCGAGGCGGGCGGCCGCGGTGGAAAACCGGCTCGCCCGGCCGAGATCGGCGGGGTCGAGCGTGCGGATCCACCGGGCAGGCTCGAAGTCGGCGACCTCGCAGCCGTTGTCGTGGGCGAACCCGGTGGTGTCGAACACCGAGATCGGCCGGACGTTGCTGCGCCCGGCGCGCAGGGCGGAGGTGAACTCCCGGACCCCGATCCCGATGCTCGACACGACACCGCATCCGGTGATGACCACCCGGCGTCCGATACTGGTCGGCTGCGACATGTCGGCTACCAGCTCGCGGATTCCGAGACGACCTCGTACACCGCGCGCAGGTTGGTCATCCGGGCGAACTGCGCCTGGTCGATCGTGACGCCGAACTTCTTCTCCAGCGCGGCCAGCACGTCCATCAGCGACAGCGAATCCGCCTCGTGGTCGTCGGCGAAATCGCTGGTTTCGGTGAGCTCCGCGTCGTCGAGCTCGAGATGCGTGCAGACGATCTCGCGGATCTGCTGCATGCGTTCGGAGACGGCTGTCGTCATGGGGGTCACTCCCGATCGTCAGGGACCGTTACAAGGGATTCGGCCCGAAAACTAGCGGCGAGCGGTGACACCCTTCTGACAGCGCCCTGACGCGACGCCCCCGTAGGCGCGGTGTCAGCAGGCGGTCATCGGGGACTGCCATGCTGACCCGGTGGAAGCGAAAACGACGGTTCAGTCGAGAACCTGGTCCTGCATCAGGATGGACTGGTACAGCCGGCGCAGCCCCGGCCCGGGCTCCAGTCCGAGTTCAGCGCCCAGCCACTTCCGGGTGCTGTGGAAGACCGAGACCGCCTCGCCCTGCCTGCCGTCGCGGTAAAGCGAGATCATCAGGTACTCGCTGAGCCGCTCGCGCGCCGGGTTCTCCGCGACGAGTTGTTTCAGGTCGTGGGAAAGCCCATGATGCTCGCCGACCTGAAGCCGCGCGGAGATCAGGTCCTCCTGCACGGTGAGCCGCCGCTCGTTCAGCTGCTCGGCAGCCAACCGGCAGCGAGTGCAATCGGCCACGTCGAGCAACGCCGGCCCCCGCCAGAGCCGCAGCGCTTGTTCGAAGACCGTGATGGCTCCCCGCGGATCCTGCCCGAGCAACGCGGCCCCACGCTGTGCCAAGGCAGAAAACCGATGCGCGTCGACGGCCTCGGCAGGCACGGTCATCAGGTACCCGCTGCTGACCGTCCGGACCACCTCCCGCTCGCCGGTCACGGTGAACACGAGCTTCCGCAACCGCGCGATGTTGGCCTGCAACGCATTGCGCACGTTGGAGACCGGTTTGTCGGCCCACAGTTCGTCCGCGAGCGTGTCCAGGGACAACGGAACCCCCGGCGACAAGGCCAGCAACGCCAGCACAGTCCGCACCTTTCGCGACGCGACTCCGTGTCTGCGGCCGGCTTGCCTGAGCGTGACCGATCCCAATAGCTCAATTTCCATATCTACCCCTGAGAAAAATAGCCCGCCTCAAGTGACCCCACGCACCGAGCTGTCGGCCGAGCCGAGCATGTCAGACATTGAAAAGTCGGTCTACCTCCGATTGGGGTAATGAGTTGGCGTCATGCACGACAGTTTCCCGTCGGTAATACGAACCCCGTTCCCATTTGTCGCCCCCGACCTCCCGATGGTGGTGCTGGCACCAGGTATGACAGTGGTGTTACCTCCACCAGGAGCCCCTTCTCCGGCGAATACCTTGTCGTACTCGCCGGTACGGTGTTGAATCAATTATCGCGGCCGGGATGGAGCCGCATTTTCCGACATGGGGTGAGTTCTATTTGCAGTTCCGGGCAACATTTCTGCCCGTTGCCGCAGCGACGGCGAATGGTTATTTATTAGCGGGCCGGCGACGCAGAGTGTTTCTGTTGTTCCCCAGGGTCGCACCAAGGCATTCGACATCATGAACGCCGCGGCTCGCCTCTCGACTGCTGGGACAATTTGCGCGAGTGTGCAATCGACGCCATCGACTGGTCTGGTTCGCAACAGAGAATTTTGCGAACTTCCACACTTTCGACGGCTTCCCGCACGCCTCAGCGCGCGGCCACCCTCACCGTCCTTGTCCGCGCTCCCGGCCTCGCCGCTAACCGGGCCCTGGCTCCGACGAGCTCGCGAACCACCGCCCCGATCTCCTCGCTCCCCGCGCCGTTGGAGCGACCCAGCCCGTGCGAGCCAAACCGGGCTCCCAAGACGATCACCGTTTCCTCGCCCCGTCGCCCTCAGTACTGACTTCCACGCGGCCTACCGCCGCCTACCGGAGACGACCTCTCCACGCGAAAACGCGACCCCGCAACGGACTCCGCCGACCACCCTCACGCCGCCGCAACCGGATGACGCCCACCCGGCGATGCTCCACACCGCGCCCCAGTGCTGCCAGCCAACTCTCGGCATTAGACCCCAAGCGGCACAAATCGGAGCCCCGAGCATGCGTTCCCTCACCCCGGCTTCCTCGACGACCGCGGTCGAACCCAAGAACCCAACGCCGCCCGCGTGCCACCACCTAGCCCAAGACGATCCCCTCGGGCCCCCGCGAGTCCCGTACTCCCGCCCGGCACTCCCGCTGCGCCATGCGAGCTGACGTCTTCCGCCGCGGCCGCAACCGGCTCCCGCCGGAATGCGCCAGTCACGCTTGGGGTTCTCGATCGAGCCTCCGCCCTGCCAGAAGAACCGGACACCTGCCCGAGACGCGGCAGCACGCGTCCAAGCCGCAGCGAGCCCGCTAGCCGCCGCAGCAATCAGCGCGAGCTGCCCGCCCGCAGCTGCCGCTAGAAGGCCATCCCCGTGCACCGCGGCCACCTGCCCCAGAACAATGCGGTTGGACGAGATCGCTGCGTCACCGCATGAACCGCTCCGACACCGGTCACTCGCCCGCGCCCGCCCAGCCGCAACAGCTGCCAGCGAACCTTCCCAGCTCGACCGCCGAGCTTCCGACGCCAAGCCGCAGACCGGTAGCGCTAACCCATAGCCATCGACCAGGCCGGCCGCATCGAATCATGCCCCGGGCATGCAAAAAACCCTCCGGCCAACCTGAACTGCGTGGCCGAAGGGTTCCTGTGCAACTTGTGGAGCTAAGGGGACTCGAACCCCTGACCCCCTCACTGCCAGTGAGGTGCGCTACCAGCTGCGCCATAGCCCCGAAGCAGAGGTGAACTCCGCATCTCGTATGGACATACAGTACACCCCGCCTCCGGCCCCTTCGTCAGGGGGTCGGTTACGCGCCGCGGCCGCGCCGGAATGGCGTGCCAAGCTGGCCCAACCCGCCTCTCTGCGACCTGTTCCGAGCGCATTAGTGCAGGTCGACTGCCCTATCTGACTTTTCTTCAGGTTTGCGTTGAAGGTCAGTGTGCCCGCGATTACATTCCTCCGCAGTCGCGACGTCGAGCCGACCCTCGCCACGAGGCGAACCCCACCTCGGGCCGAGGTCGCACCGCGACCCCGTCTCGGCAAGGGAGGTGACGATGAACCCCGAATCACGGAGAGTGGCCGCGCTAGCGCCGACCCCTCCGAGTCCGGCGGACTACCTCTGCGGCCGGAACAGCGGAACGCCGTCCCGTCAGCCCCTCGATACCAACGCTGATGCGTGGCCCGCCCAAACGGGGGCGGCGAACGCCCGGCGAACCGCTGCTCGTCCGCCCGTCCCGCTGGCCCGCCCGTACACCGGCACCGGAACAAACGCGCACGATTGGCACTTCCACCTCACCCGCAAGGGCGATGCAGAGACAGCCACCCGCCCCTCCTCGCGGCCCGCGTCGGAACACGAGAACACCTCGGGAACCCACCACACCGCAGCCCCGCCGCGACTGCCGTCCACCGAGCCCGACCCGCAATGGCCAGCGCATCCGACTGCTGCAGTTGTCGATCTTGCCTCCGGCCGAGACCGCGACCCGCATCCGGCCGGACTGGCTGCTGGTCACGAGAAGTCGCGGCAGCACGGCCGTCATGACGCCGCCAACCGGTCGTTCACACTGATCTCCGTGGGTGGCACTACTTCTCCGCCGCCGGGACAAGTGGACCTGGGGCCGAACGTCGTCGTTTTCGATCCGTTGATGCCGAGCGCGAGCATCCAGCGCAAGCTCGACGCGATCTTCGCGGAGCAGGAGAAGAACCAGTTCGGCAGTCAGCGCTACGCCGTGCTGTTCAAACCTGGCACGTACTCCAACGACGTGAACGTCGGCTTCTACACGCAAATCCTCGGACTAGGCAGCACGCCCGACGCCGTGACGATCAACGGTGCGGTGCACGTGGACGCGGACTGGTTTCCCCCGAACAACGCGACCCAGAACTTCTGGCGCGGCGCGGAAAACCTGTCCGTGAACCCCGTCGGGGGCGCGGACCAATGGGCCGTATCGCAGGCGAGCCCGTACCGGCGCATGCACGTCCGCGGCGACCTCCGCCTCGACGACGGCGGCGGCTGGTCGAGCGGGGGCTGGATCTCGGACACGAAGATCGACGGCCGGGTCCGTTCCGGGTCGCAGCAGCAATGGATCTCGCGCGATTCGCACTTCGGCGGCTGGACCGGGTCCACTTGGAACATGGTGTTCGTCGGCGTGTACGGCGCTCCCGCCGGCACCTTCCCGGACCCGCCGTACACGACGATCGACCAGGCCCCGATCGTCCGTGAGAAGCCGTGCCTCCAGGCCGACGAGTCCGGTCACTACCGGGTGTTCGTGCCCGCCCTGCGAAGCAACACCTCCGGCGTCACCTGGGAACACGACAGCGCACCAGGTATTTCGCTGCCGATCGACCAGTTCTTCATTACGAAACCGGGCGCTACCGCGTCCGAGATGAACGAGGCTCTGACGGCGGGCAAGAACCTGCTGATCACCCCAGGCGTGTACCACCTTGATCAGCCTCTTCACGTGACTCGTCCGGACACCGTCGTCCTCGGCCTTGGCATCGCGACCTTGATCCCGGACGGCGGGATCACTGCGATCAACGTCGACGACGTGGACGGAGTGAAGATCGCCGGCCTGCTGATCGACGCCGGAACGACCTCGTCGGCCACGCTCATGCAGGTCGGCGATCCCGAGTCGAATGCGGACCACTCGGCGAACCCGACCTCGCTGCACGATGTGTTCTTCCGCGTCGGCGGCGCTGCCGCGGGCAAAGCGCACACCAGCCTCGTAATCAACAGCAACGACGTGATCGGCGACCACCTGTGGCTTTGGCGAGCCGACCACGGCGCCGACGACAGTCACGTCGGCTGGAACTCCAACACCGCCGACACCGGCCTGGTGGTGAACGGCGACGACGTGACCGTCTACGGGCTGTTCGTCGAGCACTTCCAGAAGACGCAGGTGACCTGGAACGGAAACGGCGGGCGCACCTACTTCTTCCAAAACGAGATGCCCTACGACGTCCCCGACCAGGCAGCCTGGATGAACGGCGGGAGCGCGGGCTACGCCGCGTACCAGGTCGCTCCGGGTGTGACCAGCCACGAAGCCTGGGGTCTCGGCAGCTACTGCTTCTTCAACACGAACCCGTCGGTGTCCTGCTCGCACGCCTTCGCCGCTCCGGTCGCGCCTGACGTGCAGTTCCACGGCATGGTGACGGTTTCGCTCAACCACCAGGGAACGATCACCCACGTGATCAACGACCTCGGCGCGAGCACCCCGTCGGGGACGAAGCCGGTGAACCTGGTGCGCTATCCATAGCCGCCACCTGAACAACCGGTGCCCGCCGCGGTGGCGGCCGCGACGGGCACCGGTCCCTGGTTCTGTCGTTTGCCACGACAGTCGACGGGACACCGTAGGCTGTGCCGTGTGAGCCAGCCGATCCTGATGACCGTCGACGACGACCCCGCCGTTTCGCGGTCGGTGGCGCGCGACCTGCGTCGCCGCTACGGCAAGGACTACCGCGTCATCCGTGCCGACTCGGGCGCCGACGCCCTCGACGCACTTCGCGAGATCAAGCTGCGCGGCGACGCCGTCGCGGCGATCCTCGCCGACTACCGCATGCCGCACATGGACGGCATCGTCTTCCTGGAGAAGGCGATGGACCTCTTCCCGAACGCCCGGCGCGCACTGCTGACGGCCTACGCCGACACCGACGCCGCGATCCAGGCGATCAACGTGGTCGACGTCGACCACTACCTGCTCAAGCCCTGGGACCCGCCCGAGGAGAAGCTGTACCCGGTCATCGACTCGCTCGTCGAGACCTGGCTCGCGGTCGGCGATCGTCCGGTGGAAGAGACGAAGCTGATCGGGCACCGGTACTCGGCGCCGTCGTTCCGGATGCGCGACTTCCTGGCTCGCAACGCCGTCCCGTACCGCTGGTACTCGGTCGACGACGAAGAAGCCGGCCGCATCCTCCAAGCCGCCGGCGCGTGCGAGACCGACATCCCGGTCGTGGTGACGCCGGACGGCACGGTGCTGAAACAGCCATCGGGAAGCGAGATCGCCGATGCGGTGGGCCTTTCTACGCAGCCCGCGCAGGACTTCTACGACCTGGTGGTGATCGGCGGCGGTCCGGCCGGACTCGGTGCCGCCGTTTACGGCGCTTCCGAAGGACTGCGGACCGTGCTGGTCGAGCGCAAGGCCACCGGCGGCCAGGCCGGAACCAGCTCCAGGATCGAGAACTACCTTGGCTTCCCTGACGGAGTGTCGGGCGCGCAGCTCACGGACCGAGCCCGCCGCCAGGCGCAGAAGTTCGGCGCCGAAGTGCTTACGGCTCGCGATGTCGTGGGTCTGGAGGCGCGCGGCTCGAGCCGGGTCGTGACCTTCGGCGACGGATCCGAGATCGCCGCGCACTCCGTGATCCTTTCCAGCGGCGTCAACTACCGAGCGCTGGAAGCTGAGGGCATCGCGGAGCTGACCGGCCGGGGCGTCTACTACGGCTCTGCCGCGACGGAAGCACCTGAGTGCTCGAACGATCACGTGTACATCGTCGGCGGCGCGAACTCCGCCGGTCAGGCGGCGGTGTTCTTCGCCCAGCACGCCGCCGACGTGACGCTGCTGGTGCGCGGCGCGTCGCTGGAGTCGTCGATGTCGCACTACCTCATCGAGCAGATCGCTGCCATCGAGAACGTCCACGTCCGCACGCACACCACGGTGGTCAAAGCGCATGGGGACGATCACCTCGAGTCCATCACGGTCTGCAAAGACGGCGTGACCGAGAAACTGGACACGGAACACCTCTTCATCTTCATCGGAGCCGCTCCACGCACGGAGTGGCTGGGAAAGAGCGTCCTCCGGGACGCCCACGGATTCGTCCGGACCGGCCCAGACCTCGTGGAGGACGGACGCAGGCCGCCGGGATGGAGCCTGGACCGCGATCCGCATTACCTGGAGTCGTCAGTGCCCGGCGTGTTCGTGGCCGGAGACGTGCGCTCGCAGTCGGTGAAACGCGTGGCGTCCGCCGTCGGCGAGGGCGCCATGGCCGTGACCCTGGTCCACCGTTACTTGGAGGAACAGTGACTCAGCCCGCCTTGTCGCGCGAGGAACTGCGCGGACTGTTCTTGTTCGAACATCTCTCCGACGCGCAGCTCGACTGGATCGAGCAGAACGCGGTGCGCGAGGAGTTCAAGGCCGACTCCGTGGTGATCCGCGAGGGCGACCCGGCGACGTGCTTCTACGTCCTGCTCAACGGCGCGCTGCGGATGACCCGCGTGGTGGCCGGCGCCGAGGTCGAGATGAAGCGGTCCGATCAGCGCGGTTCCTACTGCGGCGCAACGCAATTCCTGGCCTACCAGGACAGCGAAGCCACCTACGGCGCGACGATCTACGCCGTCAGCGACCTGACCTTCCTCACGCTTCCCGCCGCGGAGTTCGCCGTCGAATTCCGGCAATGGTTCCCGATGGCGGCGCACTTGCTCGAGGGCATGTACCTCGGCTGGCGCAACACCGACGCGCTGGTGTCGTCGCGCCGCAGGCTCGTCGCCCTCGGCGAGTTGTCCGCGGGGCTCATGCACGAACTCAACAACCCGGCCGCAGCCGCGGTACGGGCCACGGCCGCGCTGCGCGAGCGAGTCGCCGGCATGCGGCACAAACTCGCGATCCTGGCGAAGAAAGACATCGACCCGAACCTGCTTGAGTTGCTCCTCGATGTGCAGGAACGCTTGGTGAAGCAGGTCGGCGACGCACCCAAGCTCTCCGCGATGCAGCAAGCCGACCGCGAGGACGAGATCGGCGACTGGTTCGACGACCACGGCATCGACCAGGGCTGGGACCTCGCCAGCATCTTCGTCGCTGCCGGACTCACGCCGACGAACCTCGACCACGTGCTGGAGTCGGTAGGCGAAGGACTGCTCGACGGCGCGATCCGCTGGCTCGCGTACGCGCTCGAAACCGAGATGCTGATGGGCGAGATCGAGGACTCGACCAGCCGGGTGTCCACGCTCGTGGGCGCGGCGAAGCAGTACTCGCAAATGGATCGCGCCCCGCACCAGTTCATTGATGTCCACGAAGGACTCAACTCCACGCTGGTGATGATGTCGGGCAAGCTCGGCGAGGGTATCCGCGTGGTCAAGGAATACGACTGCTCGATCGACCGGGTTCCTGCCTACGCCGCCGAACTGAACCAGGTGTGGACCAACATCATCGACAATGCCGTCGGCGCCATGGGCGGCGAGGGAACGCTGACCCTGCGCACGTGGCAGGTCGGCAAGCAGGTGCGCGTCGAGATCGGCGACACCGGCCCGGGGATCCCGGAAGAGGTGCGCCAGCGCATCTTCGAGCCGTTCTTCACGACCAAAGGCGTGGGCGAAGGCACCGGTCTCGGGCTGGACATCTCGTGGCGGATCGTCGTGGAGCGGCACTCGGGCGACATCAAAGTGACGTCGGAACCGGGCGACACGCGGTTCGAGGTCTGCCTTCCCGTGGAGGAGCAAGCGTCGCTCTGAACGCGCGGTTGCCCGCGGATACCCGGCACGAGGCTGGGATCTTCGGGTTCTTCGGAGCAGTTCTGCGGTGGCTGTCATCGGCGGTATCCCCTCGGAGCGAACTGACGGCTCGATTCCGAGGTTAGCCGACCGCACCGACAGGATTTCGGGCTGTTTTCGAGTTTCCCTTGTGCGCCAACGGTTTTCGATCTTTCCCTGATCGGGTGATGCTTGGGAACGCATGTTCGAGCACTCTGGAACACGGCAGCGCCGCGCCCATTGCTCGGACCCGCAGGGGGTCCGGTGGGCGCCGCCGCCGGTTCAGGGGAGGGACCGTGATCCGAATCCGGGAAGTGTCAGTGTCATTGCCGCTGTCGTCAGCCAGGTCAGCAAGTCCGGCAACGGAATCCGGGCGAGCCGTCCAGGCCATTCGTCGGCTGCGATCGTCAGCGCGAGCTCGTCTTCGCCAGGCCGGATTCCGGTCAGGCGCAAGCCTTTCGGCAGATCCGGGAGGGGAAGCACGATCGGCTGGATCCGCTTCGGCGGGCGCCTCGTCCACCGTCCGAGGCAGAGCGAGGTCGGGGTCAGCACTATTGCTTCGTCTTCGATGTCTGCGACGAGAGTCAAATATCCCCAGCGCGGACGTTTCCGCCAGCGCACTCGGAACCCTTCCGGATGCGGTGTCGCGATCAGGTCCGGACGTGCCGCGGCGACCCGATCCCGCACCACGGTTCCGCTCACTTCTATCTCGAGTTCGACAGATCCGGGAATCGCCGCTGGCGAAGGCAATCCTCGAAGCCGTACGTCCTTGGCGAGCACGGTCACGCGCCGCAACGGAATGCGTTCGACGTCTGGCTGCGCAGGCGGTCCGACAGTTGACCGCGTTTCAGGACCAGCTTCGCGAGCGGCGGACGCCCGTCCGGAGCTGCGTCGAGAAGTCGGTCGCTCGGATTCGTGCGGTCCCGCGTTTGCTGCGTCAGGTCCCGAGATGGGTTTCCATGCTGCGGCACCTGGTGTGGCTTCCGCGATTCGGCGATCGCCTTGCGCCTGAACAGAATCCGACGATGCCGTGTTCTCTCGTGGACCGGATGGGCGTGCGTCAGTTCGGCCGTCGGCGGGCCGCGCGAGGTGACCAGGCGCAAGCCCAGCCGCATCCGGCGGGCCGTCCGTCTTGCGCGTTTCGCCGACGGGGGTGTCCGTCGCAGCAGGCATGCCGGACGCGTCCGCGGTGGTCGGGTCCTTCGTTTCGCCACGCGCGTTCGACGCTGCTGAGGCCGCTGCAGTTCGAGACGAGCGGGCAGTGCCGGCAAGGCTGCCAGCGCCGTGCGCAACGGGGGCCGCCGAGCTGTTCGGAACGGGCCAGTCGACATCTTCCGCGACGATGCGGACGTCTCCCACCCGACCGGTGGCCAGACGAAGCGAGTCCGCTGGATAGTCGAGTTCGGTGAGAGTCAGGCCCACCTCGTGGCCTTGCACTGTGGTCGTAAGGCGACGACCCACCAGTTGCTCGGTGACGGTTCGGGCGAGCGCGGCCGGGGTCGCGGGCACTGCGGGCAGCAGTGCCCGGCCCGCGGCTGCCAGGCCCGACAGTTCGGGCCAGGGCACCCAGGCATCGAACCATCGGCCTTCGCTCATTCGGCCATCGTATGGCTGTCCCGAGGAGACCGCTCCTCGCTGTGGCATGAGCCGCGTAACGGACGGCAAGGGGCCGATCACTCAAGCCATCGGAGCAGCCAGCAGCCCGGCAGTTGCTCCGGCCTCGGTGATCCTGGCCGCCACCAGCCGGAATTCCGTCGCAGCGAGCCGCTTGACGTCGCGTCTGGCACCCGATCGGTAGGGCGGCGAACTAGGCTTGCCGAATGTCCGAACCCGACCACGAGCCGTCCGACATCGAGACAGTCGAAGACCGCGTTTACCGGCGAGAAGACTGGTACGCGGAGGAGTTCACCGCGCGTCGGTTCCTGCGCTGTGAGTTCCATCAGGTCGACCTGACCGAGGCAGTCACCCGCGGTGTCTCTTTCCTGGACTGTGTGTTCGGAAACGTCCAGTTCAACGCCTCCCGCCACACCGACTCTGCGTTCACGGGCTGCGTGTTCAAAGGATGCAACCTGTTCGATGCCGAGTTCACCGGCTGCAAGCTGGTCGGCAGCCGATTCCAGGACTGCGACCTGCGTCCGTTGCGCGTGACCGGCGGAGACTGGTCTTTCGTCGGCTTGAATGGTGCCGACCTGCGTGGAGTCACGTTCCAACAGGTGCGGATGCGCGAAGCGGACCTAGCCAAGGCGAAGTGTTCGGGAGCAGTGCTCACCGACGTGGATCTGTCCGGCGCGGAGCTGCAGGACATCGACCTCACGCGCGCCGAACTCCGGGGCAGCGACCTGTCGTCACTCGATCTGACTCGTGCGTCGCTGACCGGCGCGATCGTGTCCCCGGAGCAGGCGGCGGTGCTCGTCACGTCGCTCGGACTGCAGGTCCGCGGGTAGTCTCGCTTCTGGGAACCGAGCCGTCGGGTATGTCCGGAGGGAGCACGATGGGAGTCGTCACACCAGGCTTCACCGGACGCGCCCGCGGTGCCAATCCGCGGCTGCCACCAGGGCAGTATCTCGCCGAAGACTTCCCGGTTCTCTCGGCCGGGCCGACTCCTCGAGTGAGCACAGAGCGGTGGGAGTTCGCGGTAGTGACCGAGAGCGGCGAACGTCGCTCATGGTCGTGGCCGGAACTCATGGCGCTGCCGAGCGAGAAGATCACTGTTGACATCCACTGCGTCACCCAATGGTCCAAACTGGACACTCGTTGGCGCGGCGTCCCAGTGGACGCGCTCGTCGGGGATCTCGATACGGCCGCTGATTACGTGATGGCGCATTCCTACGGCGGCTACACCACAAACCTTCCGCTCGCGGATCTCCTGGGCGGACAAGCCTGGATCGCCTACGAGTACGGCGGTAAGCCACTCACTCCGGAACACGGCGGCCCTGCTCGGCTGTTGGTGCCGCACCTCTACCTCTGGAAGTCCGCGAAGTGGGTGCGCGAACTGCGGCTCGCCACAAAGGACGATCCCGGCTTCTGGGAAGCAGCCGGCTACCACGACTACGGAGATCCATGGCGGGAACAGCGGTATCAGGGCGACTAGCGTGGCGCGTCGCCCGGCTCGCCGAGATCCGGCAGGAGACACCGACCGCGCGCACCCTGGTCTTCGACATCCCAGGGTGGCCGGGCCATCTCGCGGGACAGCACGTCGACGTTCGTCTCACCGCAGCTGACGGCTACACGGCACAACGCAGCTACTCGCTTGCTGCACCGGTGAACGGAGACCGAATCGAACTGACCGTTCAACGGGTAGCCGACGGCGAAGTGTCCGAACACCTCACCGGCCCCTACGCGGTCGGTGACCCGGTCGAAATCCGCGGCCCGATCGGCGGTTGGTTCGTGTGGCGTCCCGCCGAGTCGGCTCCGGTGTTGCTCGTCGCGGGTGGCGCAGGCATCGTCCCTCTGATGTCGATGATTCGGGCTCGTCGCGAAGCTGGCAGCAAGGCACTGTTCCGGCTGGTCTATTCGCTGCGTACCCCGGCAGAGCTGTACTACGCCGAGGAGCTCCGCCGGCCCTACGCAGGCTTGGACATCACTTACGTCTACACGCGGGAGCTCCCGGAAGGGCGATCCGGCATCCCGCGGCGCATCGACGTCGCCACATTGAACATCGTTGCGTGGCCGGTTGACTTCGGTGCCACCACGTACATTTGCGGGCCGACCGGGTTCGTGGAGACCGCAGCGGACATCCTGCTCGCGCTGGGACATTCGCCGCAGTCGATTCGGACTGAGCGTTTCGGCCCCAGCCGGGACTGAGGCCGGCAACGAATCAGTGCACGGTCGGTTTGGAGAGGAGTTCGCGCAAGGTCGCTAGCAGCTCGCGACGATCTGCCGCACCGAGTTTGCCGCGGATGCGGGCCATGTGGTGTTCGACAGTCTTGCCGGAAATGAAGAGTTTGCTGCCGGCTTGTTTGTAAGTCAGGCCGTCGACGACCAGGCGGGCGACCTCAAGCTCGCGTTCGCTGAGTGCGCTCAAGCCGGTCGCCGCGCCCGGTGCCGGGGCGGCGGACTCAAGACGTCCGGTCGTGCCTTGGAACTGCCGAGCTGCTTCGAGGAGTTGGACCATCGCCTTGCGATCGGAGGTGCGAATCGCGGCTTGGCCCGCCAGCCGGGCCGCGTCCCAGCACAGGTCCAGTTCATGAAGTTCCGCGGCTGCTGCGGAGATTTCGCCTGGATCGAACGTGCCGCTGAGAACCGCAAGCCAGCATCCAGCGGCGCGGGCGAGCGCGGCCGGATAGCGGCCGCAGTCGGCGAAGTGGTTCAGCGCTGCCAGTTGCTGTTCGGCAGTGGCGCGGTCTTCTGTGGTGATCGCGGCGTGCAACTCGTGCCAGCACAGCGAGACCGTCCACAAAGGAGGGTTTCCCAGTCGGTCAAGCATTGCGTGCGCGCGTTCTAGTCGGCGGGACAGCTTGGCGTGCGCACCGGTCCGAGCGGCTGCGATTGCCAGTTCTCCCAACGGGAGCAGCGTAAACAGGTCCACTTGCTGACGCATGGACGCCTGATACGCCCGTTCCCACGACTGTTGCAGCCCGACCAGGTCGCTCGCTCGCCGGGCGAGGCCGAGTTCCAGTGTCGCGAAGAACAGTTCGTCACGGGCCTCAAGCTTGGTGCCAGCGACGGCGTCGCGGTGTTCCGTCGCGGCGGCAAGATGGCCGCCGGTCATCGCGACCCAGCCGAGAATCAGCCGGTGTCGGGTGGCAAGCAGGTCGCCGCCGACGCTGCTGGCTAATGCTCGTTCCAGCACCGACTCTGCGAGCGCCAGTTCGCCTGCGTGCAGGCCCGCGAGTGCAGCGAGTGCGGCCGGACTGTCCGGAAGGGGTGCGCCGCCGACTGCTGGTTCGAGCATTGCTGCGGCGCCTACGAGTGTCGGGAGCGCCTCTGTTCCGCAACCGACCACCGATTCCACGATCCCGTTTGCTGTTCGCGCAGCGGCACCGGTGAACAATGTCGGCGCGGCTCCAGGCATCGGGACGTTGGCGACAGTTTGACCGTCGGTGGTCTGGCCGGTTCCGACGAGGGCAATCGTGGCGAACGCGTCCACCGCGCCAGGGCCCACCCAGCGATAGCTTTCGCCATTCGGTTGGGGCTGTCCGGAGAACGCGGGATTGCCGTTGGGAGCGGGAGCGGGATCGGTCGGGGCTCCAGCAGCGTCCGCGCGGTGGGGGAGTGCGGAGGCTTGAGAGTCTGTCGAGCTGGCTAGTGTCCATTGGGTTGCCGCTTGGTGGTTCGTTGCCGCCGTAGCGGGACCTTCGTTGCTGGAGTCATGGCCGCCGGAGTTGGATGACGGAGTGGCCGCATGCTGACGGGACCAGTTGTCCGTGGCTGCGGCCCAGCGGTACAGCTCTGCAGTTCGGGCCAGTTCGCCGCGGTGAGCCAGGACTGTCGCGGCGATCTCGGCTCCGGCGGCTCGTGCTTCCGGATCTTCGCCGGACAGCATGCCGTCGCCCAGGCGGAGGGCGGTGTCCAAGTCTCCGGACAGTGCGGCGGCGCGGGCCCAACCCATCGTGGTCGCGGCGTCGCGGGCACCAGCTTCGGCGGCGGCTTCGAAGAGTCGCGCGGCATGTTTGGGGTCGGTGGGGAGTGCTTCGCTCGCGGCGGTTGCGAATGCGGTTGCTGCGGAGGCACCGGAGCTGCCGGCGTCGAGCAGAGACGTCGCGAGGTCAAGTACGGGCAGGCCCCGAGTCAGTTGTACTTCCACGAGTTGCTGCAACACAGCTAGGCGTCGAGCGGGTGGTCCGTAAGCGCGTACTGCTTCGGCGGCGGCAGGCAGGAGAATGTCTTCAGCATCAAGGAGGCCCGTCGCGCGGGCACCGTCGACGACTTCGGGCAGTTCGTCTGGTGTGCGCTCCAGCAATGAACACAGCAGGTCGAGGTTGCGGGCTGCGCCGGCTTCGGCGGCGATGAGGTAGCGGAGGACGTCGTCGTCGAGTGCTGCTAGTTCGGCGCGGAAGTCGGCGAGACGGCCGGTGACGACACGTTCGACGAGACGAGGGACACCGCCGGTGCTCGCGTGGAGGGCGGGGGCGTCCGCAGTGCGGCCGGTGAGTTGTTTTGCGAGCTTGCCGACTTCGTCGACGGTCAGCGGTGGCAGCAGCAGTGTTTCGCCGAGGGACCGCAACGCTTGTGCGCGAGGGTTCGGACGGTGTGCCACCACTAGCGGTCCCTCTTTGGCGGCCGCGAGCATGGTGAGCCTGGTCAGGTCTTCGTCGTCGAGCTGGTCTGCGTCGTCGACGACCGTGGCCTCGACACCTGCTTCGCGGTAGCTGCGATCGAGGGCACCCAACAAGGCAGTCTTGCCGTAGCCGCCCGGCGCGACGACCACGAGCCGGACTGGGGCCGCGGGGGTGTCGGCGAGTTGTTCAAGGAGGCGGCGGGCTGCGGGGTGGACGGCGTCGTTGCCGGTTTTCGCCAGCAGTGCGTTCAACAGTGACCTTCACCGGAGGGAGCTGTGGCTGGGTGGGCGCACGAGCTCAGGACAGGGGGACGGGGAGAAACGGGTTCCTTGTCGGCGGTCGCTTCGTGTGACGTGAGGACCGCGATCAGGATCGAGGAGCTGATCGCCAGTACTGCCGCCGCGGCGGCGAGCGGTCGCCATCGACGCAACAGTTTGGCAGCGCCCTCGGGCTCCGGCAGCGTGAATGGAGTGATCTCCACCGGCGGCCGCTCGGGTCTTTCCGGAAGTTCGGGTTCGCGGTCGACTCGCGGCAGCAACGTGGTTTCGGGGGCGGGGGCTTCCCTTCGCGCGAGAGGCCTCGTCCGTTGGCTGGCGAGGATCCCGGCCCCGATGGCCGCCGTATCGGCGGGTTGAGCGCCGGTGAAGAACGGGCAGGGCAGACGTCCAGGGCGAGTGCCCGGGCCGGGTTCGCCGCAGAACACGATGCCGGCCAGTGACTCGGGGGCGACGTTGGCCGCCTGCGCGAGGCCGAACGCGGTCTTGACCGCGGAACCCGGCGCGACACCTTCCGTGCTGTTCCGGGCGATCCAGCCGCTGGCTCCCGAAGCGGTCGCCAAGGTGACGGTGACGCCGTCCGGGCCGAACTCGCAAACTGCGGCTGTTCGGTCGCCTGCGCCGGGTTCCGGGAGATGGGCGTAGAGCGCGGCGACCGCGCTGGGAACGAGCGTGACCGCGGAGAAACCTGACTCCGCCAGCGACTGGCGCAGGAGTTCACGTCGGTAACCGCCCCAGTCACCGGGGTGGGTGACGACGAGCTGGCGCGGCGGTTCGCCGGTCTGGCTGGCTGCGACGTCGGCGATGCCTTCGATGAAGACGGTGGTCAGGGACTCCGGGGTGAACGGTTCGCTGCCGATGAAGACCGGCACGTCGTCGCCGATGCGGCGATGGAAACCGGTGATCAGGCGGGAGGGCACGGCGGCACCGGCTTGAGTTGCCGCGTCGCCGGTGAGCAGGTATCCCTCGTCGTCGAGGAAGAGTGCGGTCGCGGTCGCCGGGGACGTCTCGCCCAGCCACAACGGCTCGGGATCGTCCCACCGGTCACCTTGCCTGCGACGGAGCGCGGCGTGGGTCCGGGCAGCGCCGAGGTCGATGCCGAACACGTAGGGCACCGCCGCTTCCTCCCTTCGTCGCAGTCAGGTTCGGCCAAGGGGCGTAACTCACTGACGGATACGCATCCTCACCCGTTCGGGTCAGACGGGCAAGAGTGGGGTGGGATTTAACCCAACCGGGTTCCGCGTGTCCGATCCCCTAACTCCCTAACGATCTCATATCGACCCCCTAACGGCTGAGCGAGGCGCGACTGGGTGTAAACCCCGATGTGAGCGGGGGTGCCCCGTCCCTACCTTGGGCGCCACGCCCGGCCGGGGAGGGCCGGGCATTCCCCGTAATCACTACAAGTGGAGATCCCCCCATGGATTCGGTGCAGACTCTGCACGACTTCACGCTCACCTTGCTCCAAGACCCGTCCGCGCTCGCCGCTTTCGGCCAGGACCCGCAGGCCGCGCTGGCCGCTGCTGGGCTGGGCGACATCAGCGCCGCCGACGTGAACGAGGTCGCGCCGCTGGTGCTCGACTACGTGCCGGTGGACCACCTGGCCTCGCTCGGCCAACTGCCCCAGGCGGGCGACCTGACCACTGCGCTCGGCGACGGCCCGCAGGGCGCGATCGAGCAGCTGCAGGCACTGACCGCTTCGCTCGGCGTCTCGGCTGGTGGCGCGGAAGCGTCTGCGGCTACGCCTGGGCTGCCGGGCCTTGGCGAGCTTCCGGCGGTGCCGGGCGTGGGCGAGCTGCCCGGTCTTGGCGAACTGCCGGGTGCGGGCGCGCTGCCTGCTGTCGGCGACGTTCCGGGTCTCGGTGACCTGGCGGGTGCGGTGCCCGCCGGAGACCTTCCGGGTCTCGGCGAACTGCCCGCCGTGAGCGACGTGGCTGGTGCTTCGGCGCTGCCCGCCGCCGGTGAGCTGCCGGGCCTTGGCGAGCTTCCGGCAGTGCCGGGTCTCGGTGAGCTGCCGGGTGACGGCCAGCTGCCCGGCCTCGGTGAACTGCCGGGTGCCGGTGCTCTTCCGGGCGTCGGTGCGCTGCCTGGTGTCGGCGACGTCGCCAGCGCGGTTCCGGCGCTGCCGACGGCCGGCGAGCTGCCGTCGGTTCCGGCTGTGCCGGGTGTCCCGGCCGTTCCGGGGCTGCCCTCGGCGCCGGGTCTCGGCGACGTGCAGAACGCTGCCGCGTCCGTCACCGCGCTGGTGCAGAACCCGACCAGTGCACTCGCCCTGGGCAACGACCTGGCCAGCGGCCTGGACTCCAGCGCGGTCGCGCAGGCGAGCGGGCAGGCGGCCACCGCGGCAGACGGCGCCATCTCGCAGGTGCAGCACGTCGGCGGCGAGCTCGCGGCGGCTTCCCCGGTGAACGTCAGCGACCTGCCGGTCGCGAACTCCGCGTCGCAGGTCGCCGACCACGCGACCGAAGCCGGCGGCGGGATTGCCGGACACGTCAGCGACGCGGTCGGGACCGTCACCGAGAACGTCGGCAGCCTGAGCAACACGCTCAGCGCCAACGGGCTGAACCACGCGGTGAACGGCGTGACCCAGCAGGCGCACTCGCTCATCTCGCACGGCGAGTCCGAGCGTTCCGACGCCGCGACCGAGACGCACACCGGGACCGACGCCGGCGTCGGCATGGTGCACGACACCGTCTCGACGGTCTCCGACCTCGGGCACCAGGGCCTCGGCCTTGACCTGCACGCCGGTGCGGAGACCTCGCACGGCGGCGGTGAGCTGCACATTTCCCTCTGAGCAAGGGTAATTCGGGGGTGGCTCCGCGGTCTGGGTGCGACCGCGGAGCCACCACCCGGTTCGGATACTCCCCGTACACGGGGGACACTGGTTCGCCGTGACGGCTCCAGCTTGGCTCGAAGTGCTCGCCGAGACCTCGGATGCCTGCCGGACGCACGGCCGCGAAGACCTGGCGCAACGCCTTCGCCGGCGTCAGGACCGGCCGCCGGGAGGCACGCGGGTCGCTGTGCTCGGCTTTCCCAAGCAAGGCAAGGGCTACCTGGTCAACGCGGTGCTCAACGCGCCGGTCTGCCCGGTCGGCGACGCGGCGACTCCCGCGGTGCCGATCGAAGTCGGGTACGCGGCCGAACCCGGTGCCACGCTCGTCGGACGCGCCGATGAACGCATCCCGGTCGAGATCGAGAAGCTGACCGGCGAGGTCGGTGCCCGGCCTGCCGGGTCGCTGCGGCGAGTCGAGGTCGGCGTCCCGCGCGATCTGCTGTCCGCGGGCCTGGTGCTCATCGACACCCCCGCGATCGGCGACCCGAGGTCCCCGCGCACAGCTGCCGCTCTCGACGTTCTCGCGGACGCCGACGCGGTCATTCTTGTTTCCGACGCAGCTGCTCCGCTGGATCAGGCCGAGCTGGCGCTGGCGCATCACATCCGGACTTGGTGTCCGCATGTGGTCATCGCGCTGACCAAGATCGATGTCAGCGCCGGATGGCGCACGGTCGCCGAACAGAACCGGACCGCGCTCTCCTCGGCCGGGATCGACTCGCCGGTGCTGCCGGTATCGGCGACGGTTCGGTTCGCCGCGGCCAAGGGCGGTGACCAAGACCTCAACGCGCGGTCCGGCTTCCCGGAGTTGCTTTCCTGGATCGCGACGCAGGTTTCGCGACCGGCCGAGAGTACGGCCGCGTTGCTCGCAGCCGTGAGTGTGCGCGCGGCGGCGGCCGAACTGGTCGAGACTTTGCGGGCACGCGCCGAGGCGGCCGGGCAGGAAGCAGGTGTCGACCAGACGACGTTGCTGCAGCGTTCGCAACGTCGCGCCGATGAGCTGCGCCGACGCAACAGTCGCTGGCAGAACCTGCTGGCGGACGAGATCGCCGACCTGCAGTCCGACGCGGAATACGACCTGCGTGAACGCACCCGGAAGATCGTCGAGACCATCGACGAGACCTTCGACCGCGGGGACCCGGTGAAGGTGTGGGACGAGTTCGGGCCGTGGCTGGACAGCACGCTCGCGGAAGCCGTCGAAACGACTTACACGTTCGCGGCCCAACGCGCGGAGTGGATCGCGCAGGCGGTCGCGGTGAGCTTCGGTGCGCAGTACGACCTGCCGGAATTGGCTTTGACCGACTCCGGCGCGGACCGGATCGCCGAGGTGCGGAAGCCGCGGATCGAGCGGTTCAAGATCGGGCAGAAGGCGTTCACCGGTTTGCGCGGTTCGTACGGCGGCGTGCTGATGTTCGGTCTGGTGACCGGGCTGGCGGGGCTGCCGCTGATCAACCCGGTGTCGATCGGCGCTGGCGTCGCGTTCGCCGCGAAGACGATCAGTGACGAGGGCGGCATGCGGCTGCAACGCCGGCAGGCGGTGGCCAAGATGACCGCGCAACGGCACGTCGACGACGTGTTCCTGCGGTTCAGCAAGGAATGCCGCGACGCGATCCGCCACGTGCAGCGACGGTTGCGGGACCACTTCACCGAGCTCGCGGACAGTCTCGCCGACGAGCTGACACGGGAACGCGAGATGATCATCGCCGGGTCGGCCGAGCGGGAACGGCGCAGCGCGGCGCTGCGGCGGGAGATCGACCGGCTGGCGGGGTTGCATAAGCGGGCTGGGGAGCTGGGGATGCTGGCTAATCGGGTGCCCAAGGAGTTGCCTGCGTGACCTTGGCCTGGCGGCGTGGGTTGTGGCGGCGTTCGCGGCTGGACGGATCGGTGATGCTGGGCCGATCAGAGGCGGTGGAGTTGCCTGCGTGGCTTCGACGACGGGCTGGGTGCGGTGTGCTTTTGGCGGTGCTGGCGGCTTTTTGGTGGGCTGGTGATGCTGGCCGGTCGTCTCGTACGCGAGGGTGCGGCGGTTAGTTGTTGTCTGCGTGACGTCGGATGGGGAGCCGGGCGTCGCGCGCGGCGGCTCTCTGGGTGGGCTGAGTTCTTCGGGTGGGACAGCTGAGGGGAAGCTGGCCAATCGGTCGTTATGGAGATGGTTGCGACTTCGGGTGGCTGCGGCGTTTGGTGCTGGCCGGAGGAGTCGCGGTTTCTGAGCGCTGGCGGCCGTGGTCGTGAGCGGGGTTCCGCATTGTGAGAGTGAGTTGGTCTTTGGTGCGTTGAGGCGTTTTGCTGCGGTGAAGGCGGTTTGGTGGGCGGGATCGGTTAGTGACGGCATGCTTCGGCGGCGTCGCATCGCGGGAGCGGAGCCGGGAGACGTGGCCGCGTGGTGGAAGATTCGGAAGCGCCCTTCTTGGGCGGTTGAGGGTGTTTCGGGAGACATCTGCGGGGTTGATGGTGGCGGGCTTTGGGATTCGGTGAGCGGGGCGTTGCCGGGTAGTCGAGGATGTTCGGGGCTGTGCCGGATGAGTCGAGTGAGGAGTGGTGTCGCGCGTGGGTGAGGACGTTCGGGCTCTTCTGGCGGATGCTTGTGCGTACTACCGCGACAGTCCGAGGGCTTCGGCGTTGCTGGGCGAAGCGCTTGACCATCTCGACGAGCCGCTTCGGGTGAGCATCGGTGGGCCCGCGGGGACGGGGAAGTCCACGTTGGCTGCGGCGTTGGGCGATTGGCCGACGCGGGCGTTGCGCGATCTCGAGTTTCTCGATGCGCCGCCGCCGTCGACGCTCACTGATGCCTCCGTACGGCTGCTTCGCCACCTTGAGCCCGACCAGTTGGCGACGTTGCGTCCGACAACGCCTTCAGCGTTCGCGCGGCAGACGGCCGTTGACACGATCCTCGTGCTTGCGCGCGCGGACGAGACTGGCGCGGGGCGGATTGACGCACTGCTTACCGCGAAGCAGATTGCGCGGCGCGCGTGGCGCGAAGATCCACTGTGCAGCGGGTTCCAAGGCGTGATCGCGGTGGCGGCGCAGCTTGCGTACGGGGCGCGCGCGTTCACTGATGACGAGTTCGAGCTTCTCGCGGCCTTCGCGGCTGTGCCTCGTGAGGAGTTGGAGCGGTATCTGCTCTCGGTGGATTCATTTACTGATCCGGCGTTTCCGGGGCCGGTGTCCGTCGAGACGCGACGGTCGTTGGTGGTTCGTTTCGGGCTGTGCGGGGTGAAGCTTGCGCTGACGCTGATCCGTACGGGCTGTGATGACCGGGTGAAGCTGTCGACGGAACTGGTGCGGCGCAGCGGTCTTGGCGAGCTTCGCGACACTATCGCGGGTTGTTTCGCTGCGCGTGCGGACGCGTTGCGCGCGCGGACTGCGTTGATTCGGTTGGAGACGGTGTTGAACGCGGAGCCCCGACCGCACAGTGATCGGCTTGCGGCGCGGGTTGAGCGGTTTTCGGCTGGTGCGCATGACTTCCGCGAGTTGCGGCTGATCGCGGACATTCGTGGCGGGCGTACGGCCTTGGCGGGGGAGTCGGCGGAAGAGGCTGTGCGGTTGCTGGGCGCAGAGGGGACGGCGTCGGAGGAACGGCTGGGACTTGCGGCGGGTACGGATCCGCGCGAGATGTATGAGGCCGGTCTTGACGCGGTGATGCGGTGGCGGCATGAGGCGGAGCGGCCGGACCGGGCGTTGGCGGAGCGCGCGGCGGCGCAGGTTGTGGTGCGCAGTGCGGAAGGGTTGTTGGCGCAGTTCGTTTGACCGGGTCAGTCGTCCTGGACGATCGCCCAGGACAGTTGGCCTGGACGATTGGCCGAGGCGACTGGTCGGAGTGGGCGGCTAGGGCGGTCGCCCGGGATGACTGACCCAGGCGGACGACTGGGACGGTCGCCCGGGGCGACTGACCGGGGTGGACGCCTAGGACGTTTGGTCAAGGCGACCGACCTACGCGACTTGACTGGGCGGTCGATCAGGGCGATCGCCCGGGACGACCGACCGGCTGAAGCAACGGGCTGATGCGGCCGATGGTGTGGCTGGCCAGGGCGATCGAACAGGGCAACCGGTCAGGGTGACCGGCCGGGACGACCGACCAGGATGGCCGACCGGGGCAGCCGACCAGGGTGACCGACCGGGACAACTGACCGGGACAACTGACCGGGGCGACTGACCAGGGCGACTGACCGGGGCGACTGACCGGGGCGGTCGGCCGGATCTCGGAACCTCAGGCGTTGCCCAGCACCCGTCCGATGGTGAGTTCCAGGACTACTCGCTGCGGGTTTTCCCGCGGCTTCCGGTACCGCTCGGCGTAGCGCTCTTCGGCGTCGTGGACGGAAGCGGCGTCGTCGAGAAGGCGGATTCGGCCCTCCAACGTGGACCAGGTCCGGCCTTCGAACTGGCATACCGCGGCGGCCAATCCGGTGTCGCCGGCGGCGCGGATGAGGCGGGCCTTGTATGAGGTCCCGGAGGCGATCACGCGGGCGATGCCTTGGTCGAAGTCGACCGTCACGCCGACCGCTACGACGTGTGGCGTTCCGTTGGGGCGGACCGTCGTGAGCGACGCGAGCCGTCGTTCGGTCCAGAACTGGCGGAAGCTCTCGTCGAGGGGCATGTCCGCACGCTAGACGAGACAGAAATTCAACTGCTTGTTGACCTCTTTAACAACCAGTTGTAGCGTTCCGCGGAACCAACGACGTCCTGGAGGATCCGCATGTCGTCGCTTCGTTCCCGTGCCTGGCAAGCCGCTTTGCTGGGCGGTCTGCTCGTGTTCGCCACCGCCTGCGGAGGAGGTCCTGACGGGGCCGGCGGCGGGCAGCAGCAGAAGCCGAGCGCTGTTCCGGACAACACCGCGTTGCTCGGGGCGATCAAGGCCGACCCGCAGCTCGCCGCGGGGTTGCCGCCGGCTGTTGTGCAGGCCAAGACGTTGCGGCTGGCGTCCAATATCCAGTCGGCGCCGAACAACTTCTACGCCGCGGACGGCAAGACGCCGATCGGCTACGAGGTCGACCTGGCCAAGGCGGTGGGGGCGAAGCTCGGGGTGACCGTCGCGTACCAGGACCTGGCGTTCGGTTCGCTGATCACGAGCCTGCAGTCCGGGCGCGTCGATCTGACCATGGCGGCGATGAACGACACCAAGGAACGCCAGCAGCAGATCGACTTCGTCGACTACTTCTCGTCCGGCATCACGATCATGATCCGCAAGGGCAACCCGGACGGCATCACCGGGCCGGACACGTTGTGCGGCAAGAACGTGGCAGTCGTGCAGGGCACCAGTCACCAGAAGTTCGCCACGGCGCAGAGCGCGAAATGCACTCAGGCGGGCAAGCCTGCCATCACGGTCACCGCGACTGACAGCGACAACCAGAACCAGAATCAGCTGCGCACCGGTCGCGTCGCGGCGATCCTGAACGACCTGCCGAGCGCGGTCTACATCTCGCGCACCGCGGGGGACGGCAAGTTCTTCGAGGTCGTGCCTGGCCAGCCGATCGAAGGCGGGCCGTACGGGATGGGCTTCGCGAAGAACAACTCGAAGCTGCGCGACGCCGTCAAGCAGGCGTTGCAGTCGCTCGTCGCCGACGGCACGTACGGCAAGATCCTGCAGTCCTGGGGCGTCGAGCAGGGCGCGATCAAGGAGGCGGCCGTCAATGGCGGAAGCTGAACCGCTGCCGATCGTCCGGCTGCGGCATTGGGGTCGCTGGGTCAGCGCGGTGGTGATCGTCGCGCTCTTGGTACTGCTGGGTTTCGCGCTCGCGCAGGCGCAAATCGACTGGGGTTCGGTACCCGACTTCGTGTTCTACCGAGTGATGGCGCTCGGCCTGCTCAACACCGTTGTGCTGGCGGTGATCGCGCAGGCGGTCGCGATCGTGCTCGGCATCCTGATCGCGTTGCTGCGGCTCAGCGCCAACCCGGTCGCGAAGTGGTTCGCGGCGGCCTACATCTGGCTGTTCCGCGGGCTTCCGGTGTTGTTGCAGATCCTGATTTGGTACAACCTGGCGCTGATCTTCCCGACCGTCTCGATCCCGCTGCCCTTCGGCGGCTACCTCGTGCACGAGCCGACGAACGTGCTGATCAGCGCGTTCACCGCGGCGCTGCTCGGGCTGGCGCTGAACGAGAGCGCGTACATGGCGGAGATCGTCCGCGCCGGGCTGACGAGCGTCGACGCCGGGCAGACCGAGGCCGCGAAATCCATCGGCATGACGCCTGGCGCGACGCTGCGCCGGGTCGTGCTGCCGCAGGCGATGCGCGTGATCATCCCGCCGACCGGCAACGACTTCATCAACATGCTCAAGGGCACGTCGATGGCGTCGGTGATCGGCGTGACCGAGCTGATCCACGCGGCCAACAACATCTCGTCCAACAACCTGCTGGTGATGGAGACGCTGATCGCGGCGGCGATCTGGTACATGGTCGTGGTGACCGTCGCCGGGGTCGGCCAGCATTACCTCGAACGGTCGTTCGGGGCGGCTGACCGGAGTCCCGTCGTGCGGGTCGGGAAGGCGTTCAAGGGGATGCCGCTGGTGAGGGGTGCGCGTGTCTGAACCGCTGCTGAAAGCTGTCGGGGTCCGCAAGAACTACGGGCACACCGAGGTGCTCAAGGGCATCGACCTGGAGGTCCGCAAAGGACAGGTGGTGTGCCTGCTCGGGCCGTCGGGAGCGGGGAAGAGCACGTTTCTCCGCTGCCTCAACCATCTCGAGACGATCGACGGCGGCCAGGTCTGGGTGGACGGCGAGCCGATCGGGTTCAAACTGCGCGGCGGCAAGCTGTACGAGCTGCGGGAGAAGGACGTCGCCCGGCAGCGCCGGGACATCGGCATGGTCTTCCAGCGGTTCAACCTGTTCGGGCACCGCACAGCGCTGGAGAACGTGGTCGAGGGACCGGTGCGGGTGCTCGGCGTCGACCCGGCGAAGGCCCGGAAAGAGGCGCTGGACCTGCTCGACCGGGTCGGGCTCGCGGACCGAGCGGGCGCTTACCCAGGGCAACTGTCCGGCGGGCAGCAGCAGCGCGTCGCGATCGCCCGGTCGCTGGCGATGAAGCCGAAGCTCATGCTGTTCGACGAGCCGACGTCCGCGCTGGACCCGGAGCTGGTCGGGGAGGTGCTCGCGGTGATGGGTACGTTGGCTCGGGAGGGGATGACGATGGTGGTCGTGACGCACGAAATGGCTTTCGCCGCGGAGGCCGCCGACGAGGTGGTGTTCCTCGCCGACGGCACGGTGGTCGAAACCGGGCCGCCGGAGCGCGTGCTGAAGTCCCCGGAACACGAGCGGACGCGGCAGTTCCTCGCGCGGGTCCTGTCGTGACCCGGATCCCGCCCCGGTACCTGCTCCAGTTCGACGAGCCCGCGGGCTACCTGGACTTCGCGCGGTTCGGGCCGCCGTCGCACGCCGTGCTCGACACCACCGCGCGGCTGCTGGAGGCCACGACCAAGGCCGGTCCGTCCACTGTGGACGAAGTGATGCGGCAGGAGATCCGCGCGAAGGCAGCGGCCGCGCGGCTCTGCGGCAGCGACACCGACCACACCGTCCTGCTTCCGCACACCAGCCTCGGCCTGTTCCAGGCGGCGTTCAACAGCCACGGCGAAGTGCTCGTTTCGGCCGCGGAGTTCCCGGCCAACACGTACCCGTGGGCACGCGCCGAGCAGGCCGGACGGGTGCGGATGCGGCGGCTGGAAGGCGGTTACGTCACTCCCGATCGGCTCGCGGAAGCTCTTACGCCGGAAACCACTGTCGTTTCGGTGAGCGCGGTCGATTTCCGCACTGGTTACCGGGCTGATCTCGCCGCGTTGCGCGAGGTGGTGGGCGATCGGCTGCTGGTGGTCGACGGGATCCAGGGCTTCGGGGTCGTCGACGCGCCGTGGGAGGTCGCCGACGTGCTCGTGGTCGGCGGGCAGAAGTGGCTGCGGGCGGGCTGGGGCACCGGGTTCGCGGTGCTGTCCGACCGGGCGCTGGCGCGGATGGACCCGATCCTGTCCGGCTGGACCGGCGCGCGCGACCCTGGTTTGTTCGACAACGAGATCCACCCGGCCGACCCGACCGCGGCGAGCTGGTCGATCTCGAACCTCAGTCCGGTCACGTCCGGCGCGTTCGCGGCGGCGCTCGAACTGGTCGAGGAAACCGGCGTCGCGGCGATCGCGGGCCGGATCGGCGAACGCGTCGGCGAGCTTGAGGACGTGCTGCGCTCACTCGGCGCGGAGATCGTCTCGGCGACTGAACGGCGCGCCGGGATTCTCGCGTTTTCGTTGCCGGACAAGCCGGCGGAGCAGGTCGGGGCGGCGTTGACGGCAGCGGGGATCGCGGCAACGGTGCGTCCGGAACATGTCCGATTGTCGCCGCACGCGTCGACCCCCGCCGCGGCTGCCGAGCTGGTACGGGATGCGCTGGAAACACTGCTGCGCCCGCGCCGGGTCGTGCCGGTCGCGTCGGCTGCGGGCACGGCGACGCATGAGCTGCTCACCGCGCTGATCCCGGCGGTGGACGGGCTGGCGGCGATGCTCGGGCCGGGCAACGAGGTGCTGCTGCACGACCTGTCGCGGCTGCCGGATTCGATCGTCGCGATCGCGGGGAAGCTCACCGGCCGCTCGGTCGGCGGGCCGATGACGGATCTGCTGCTCGGACTCGTCCGGCGCGGCACGACGCAGGACCTGACCAACTACCGCACGCACAGCCCGGACGGGCGCGAGATCCGTTCGTCCACGTTGTTTCTGCGCGACGCCGACGGGACGGCGATCGGGTGCCTGTGCGTGAACAGCGAACTGCCCGCAGCGGCGCAGACGTCGGAGGAACGGCGGGACGAGACGTTCCTGCCGGACGTCGACAGCCTGCAGCGGTTCCTCGTCGGACGCGCGATCGGGAAGTCCGGGATCCCGGTCGAGCTGATGAAGAAGCGGCACAAGTCGGCGGTGGTCCGGGAGCTGGACGAGGCTGGGTATTTCCTGATCAAGGACGCGGTGGACCACCTGGCCGGGCAGCTCGAGGTGACGCGGTACACGATCTACAACTACCTCAACGAGATCCGGGGATGACGAGGTTCGCCGTGCCGCCCGGATTGGCTGTGGCGGTGCGGCGGCGGGAGGGCAGCGCGGGCGAGGCTTGGCTGCGGGAGCTGCCCGAGCTGGCCGCGGCGGCTTGCGCGCGGTGGGGGTGTCGGATCGCGGGGGCTCCGCTGCATGGGGAGACCGCGCTGGTGCTGCCCGTCGAACGCGGCGGGCAGGCCGCCGCGCTCAAGGTTTCGTTTCCCCATCCGCGTTGTGCTGAGGAAGCGGCGGCGTTGGAGCACTTCGACGGTGCCGGAGTCGTGCGGCTGCTGGCGGTTTCCGAGGATCGTGCCGCCCTTTTGCTCGAACGCGTCGGCCCCGCGACGCTGGAAACGGTGCGCGCGGAGGAGGCGACCGAGATCGCTGGCGAGCTGGCCCGCCGGCTCGCGGTGCCCGCGCCGGCCGGAACGCGGTCTCTCGCCTCGACGGCTGGGCCGTGGCTCGCGCAGCTGGAACAACTGGCAGCACCAGGGTTGTTGCCGACGCGCGAGGTGGACCGGGCACGCGAACTGATCGCCCAGCTCGCCGACGACCGGACTGCCACGATGCTGCACGCCGATCTGCATTTCGGGAATGTGCTGCGGGCGGAACGGGAGCCGTGGCTGGCGATCGATCTGATCGGGTGGCGTGGGACAGCGGCTTTCGACGCGTTCACCGTGGTTGCGAAAACAACGCCGACGCGCGACCTGGCAAGGTTGATCACGCGGTTTTCCAATGCTGCACAAGTGGATCCAGGCCTGGCGGAGCGATGTTGCCAGGCCCGGGCGGTCACTGCTTATCTGCACCAGGAGCACGTCGGCGGTGAATGGTTCGACCGCGACGTGCTCCTCGCGCTTATTTCAGGAACCTCTCCACCGCGTCCGTGGCCGCGGTAATCCCGCCGTTGGCACGGATTTCCGCGCGCAGCTCAGCCAACCGCGCGGCGACGTCCGGCGAACTGCTGACCTCATCGACCGCTTCGCGCAGGGACTTGGCGGTCACCTGATCCGCGGGCAGATGCTTGCCGACTCCCAACGCTTCCAGCTGCGCGGCGTTGCCGAACTGGTCGACGGCTTGCGGGATGGCGACCGTCGGGACGCCGTACCAGAGGGATTCCGTGCAGCCGCCCATGCCGGCGTGCGTGATGAAGGCGGACGCGACGTCGAGAATTGCCAGCTGTGGCACTGTTTCGTGCACCTCGGCCGACTCCGGCAGCGGGCCTAGATCCTCCTTTGAGACGTGCTTGCCGATGGAGAGCACGACGTGCCAGTCTTCGAACTCGGTGATGCAGTGCCGGTAGACGTCCAGTTGGTCGTTGTATGCGGTGCCGAAAGACACGAGCAGCACGGGTTTGCCGTCGGACGGTGGCGTCCAGTGCTCCGAGGCGCGCGCTGGGTCGAGGCACGGGCCGACGAACTGGACCCGGTCTTCCGGCACGCGGTCGGCGTTCGGCTGCATCGCGCGCGGGATCAGCGACAGGATCGGCACCGGTCGGGCGACCCACGTCCAGGCGTCTTCGGTTACTCCGTTTTCCGTCAGCCACTCGGTAAAGGCCCGGTGGTAGTCCACTCCGGACGGTGAGGTGCGGATCGGTTTGAGGACGTCGGCGAGTTCTTCCTCGTAGCCGTCCCAGGCGACGTAGGTGGGGGAGAGCTGTACCGCGGGCACGTCGTAGCGGAGGCCGAGCAGCGGTGCGCCGAGTCCGCCGATGTCGTAGAGCAGCAGGTCCGGGCGGTCGTGGTCGAAGGTTTCGATCAGTTGCGGATGGATCGCGACGGCCTCGTCGAGGAAGACGCGCATCGCTTCGGCCGGGTCTTCCGGCCATTCCGCGTCCGGGCCGAGCGGGAAGATCGTGGGATGCGCGACGACGTCCGCGCCGGTCGCTTCGACGAGTTCGGCGAGCGGTTCGCCGACGACGTAGCTGACCCGGTGCCCGCGCCGCACCAGCTCGCGAATGATCCCTAGCGACGGGTAGACGTGGCTCGGCGCGGAGCAGCCGACCATGACGATGTGCTTGCCCATAAGGCGAAAGTGTCCTTTCCGGACGAGATGCGGTCCGGCACGCAGAGCGGGGGCCGCCCGGTGGCGGGCGGCCCGGAAAGTCGTGCCGGGATCAGGACAGGCGGCAGCGGGCGAAGATCGTCATGAATCCGGACGGTAGTGCGGGTGATCGCGGGGAGCAACCGGATTAACCGGTTTCAGGCTGCCTCGTCGTCGGGCGCTTCCAAGCCCGGCAGCCAGTCGTCGAGGACCTTGCGCAGACGCCGTTTGGTCTCATCGCGGAGCTGCCCGGTGAGCGGGTCCACGCAGTAGCGCACCACCGCCTCGTGCCGTTCCGGAGACTTGCACATCAGCACCGCCAGAACCCGGATGATCGGCACCATCCGCTTGACCAGCACCAGCCAGCCGAACGGCATCAGCACCTTCAGGTGCTTCCAGATGCTGTTCACCGCAGTCCGCACCACGAATTCCTCGAGCGGAAGCCGATCGCTCTCCCCCCTGGACTCCAGGACGAGCCGAGTCACGAGCTCCGGAACTTTGCCGGTCAGTTTCTCGACCGTGGTGAGGCCCTCGGAGAGCACATGCGCCAGTTGCGCGAGCAAGTCGCACCAGAAGTGGTCGGCCAGGGCAACTCTCGTCGTATCCGGGATCGGACCGCGGTGAGCTCGTTCGATGTCACGGAGGACCACAGTGGTGAGTGCGTCGCCGAGTCGCTCGACCTGGTCGACCATGCTGAGTACCGGCGGCTCATCCGGGCCTGCTGCGACATCGCCGCTCTCCGCGGCTGCTGGCGGTCGGTCCGCTGCGTCGCCCGGTTCCGAAGCTTGCGACGGAGACTGACCACTCGGTTCTGGCTGACCTGCTGAGGAGTCGGGTACCGCGGTTTCGACGCACTCGACGGCCTTCCTTCCTGATGTACTTCGAGAATCAGCCGAGTGCCGGTGATTTTCGTAGTCGGCGGCAAGCCAGTCGACGATATCAGCGACTGTGGAGCTTATGGCGGCGCTTTTCTTGGGGTAGCTGATCCGACGGTTCTTCGGCCGGTGTCCGACCCAAGCGGCCCGCCATCTCTCGTCGGCACTGTCGCGCAAGTCGTCGCGTCTGCTTGGGGTTTTGTCCCGTGCCAGCGAGACAGCGCCGGTCCAACCGTGTTTGGCACCCGCACACGCCTTGCATGCACAGCGCTGGCTTCCCGCGCGCTCGCAGCTAGCCCAGTGTTTCACCGATCCCCCTCGGATTCGCGGTAATCCTCGATTGTTCCGGGATGATGGGAAATTTCCCTACCGCTGGTTCGGCGAATTGCACACGGTGCTGCGAAATGGAACGCAAGCCGGAATGCTCCTGCATTTCAGTGATCCCGTAGTTCATGTGAGTGAGTGCGGTCGGGCGTTGCGTCCGCACTGGAGAGGCCCTCGTTCGCCCGTCCGTGGCCCGCGACTGGCTGAGCGGGAGGGTTGCTCGGGCGAGGTGTGTGCTTGCCGTCGTGAACGACTCGGTGTTGCCCACCACTTTTCAACACAGTCGACTTTGTGTTACAAAGTTCAGGACAGCGAAGCACTGGGGGACGAGATGACGGAAGCGTTCAGGCTGACCGGCCTGGTGAAGCAGTTCAAGCAGGTCCGCGCGGTCGACGGCGTGTCGGTGACCGTGCGGCGGGGTGAGGTTGTCGCGTTGCTCGGGCCGAACGGCGCGGGCAAGTCGACCACGATCGACATGTTGCTGGGGCTTGCCTCGCCGGACGAGGGGAGCGTGCGGGTGTTCGGCGGTTCGCCCCGGGCGGCGCTCGATTCCGGGCGGCTCGCGGCGATGGTGCAGAACGGGTTCTTGCTGCGGGACGTCACGCCGGCCGAGCTGGTGGATTTGCATCGGTCGATGTTCGAGAATCCGCTGCCGGCCAAGGAGGTCTACGCGCGGGCCGGGATCGCGGAGTTCGCCAAGCGGCGGTGCGGGAAGTTGTCCGGCGGGCAGCTTCAGCGGGTCCGGTACGCGCTCGCGCTCACCGGTGACCCGGAGCTGTTGGTGCTCGACGAGCCGACGGCGGCGCTGGACGTCGATGCCCGGCGTGAATTCTGGGCGTCGATGCACGAGTTCACCGCGGCGGGGCGGACTGTTCTGTTCGCGACGCATTACCTCGCCGAGGCGGAGGACTACGCGGACCGGGTCGTGTTGATGCGGCACGGGAAGGTCGTCGCGGACGGGGCGGTCGACGAGGTGCGCGCGAATGTGTCCGGGCGAGTGATCAGGGCAGTCGTACAGGGCGCTCGCCCGGAAGCCTTGGCCGCGCTCGACGGGGTCGCCAGGGCGCGTGTACAGGGCGATCGTACGGAACTGGCCTGCACGGATTCCGACCTGGCGATCCGGGCGCTGATCACGGCGTTTCCCCAGGCCAGCTCGATCGAGATCACCTCCGCGGGGCTGGAGGAAGCGTTCCTCGCCCTCACCTCCGACGAGCCGCAGGGAGCGCTCCGATGAACCTCGTCTACCTCCGCCTGGAGATCCTGCGCATCGTCCGCAGCCCGCAGTTCGCGTTGTTCACCATCGTGGTCCCGCTCGGCATGTTTCTCCTGTTCGGCGGGTTGTTCGGCGACCAGGTCGGGCCGGACGGCATCAAGGCGAGCGTCACCACGATGATCAACATGGGCGCGTACGGCGCGATGAGCGGCGCGTTGTTCACCGGCACCCGCGTCGCGACCGAGCGGACTGACGGCTGGCAGCGGCAACTGCGGCTCACGCCGATGCGCGGGCCCGGCTATCTCGCGGTGAAGATCGCGTCCTCGATGGCGATGGCATTGCCGGTGGTTCTGGTGATCTTCGTGGCCGGTGCGGTGCGCGGGGTACAGCTCACCGCGGCGCAGTGGCTGCTCAGCGGGGTCTCGTTGTGGCTGGGCGCGCTGCCGTTCGCGGTGCTCGGGCTGCTGCTCGGGTTGTTCGGCAAGGGTGACACGGTCGGCGCGATGACCGGCGCGTTGATGCTCCCGCTCGGTGTGTTCGGCGGGTTGTGGATGCCGCTGTCGATCTTGCCGGAATGGATGTCCGCGCTCGCGCACTTCTTCCCCACGTACTGGCTCGGCCGCGTCGGCACGCTCCCGGTGGACCACGCCGGCGGGCTCGGTCTCGCGGTCGGCGTGCTGGCGGCGTGGCTGGTCGTGCCCGCGCTCGTGGTGGTGCGGCGGTTCCGGCTGGGCCCGGTGAAGGTCGCGTGACGTGTTAGCTTCCGTGCTGCATGCGGGGTCAGTACGGGGGGAAGGGCGGTCCGGGGTGAACAACGACGCGGGGGACCCCGTCGAGGACGAAAGCGAGCCGCTGTCCGTGGCGGAATCGCTGGAGCTCATCGCCCGGCAGAACGAACGGACGCGCCGGGAGCTGCGAGTCAGCCCGGCGCGTCTGTTCGCCGTCTGGGCCTTCGCCTGGCTGGTCGGCTGGGGGCTCGTCTACCTCTCCGACGAGCGGTCGGCGGCGCTGCTGCCCGGCTGGGTCGCGGGCATCGTCGTCGCGGTGCTCATGGTGGGCGCGATCGTCTACTCCGCTTGGCACGGCAGCAAAGGCGGCCGCGGGATCCGCGGGCCGTCCCGGCGGATCGGCGCGATGTACGGCTGGGCGTGGATGATCTCGTTCGCCGGGATGAGCCTGATCGACATCCGGATCACCAAACTCCTCCCCGAGGGCTCGGACCTCGTGCCGCTGCTGTGGTCCGGCACGTCGCTGCTGCTGACCGGCGCGCTCTACCTCGCCGGCGGCACGCTGTGGCAGGACCTGCGGCAGTACTTCCTCGGCGGCTGGATCATCGTGTGCAGCGGGGCGAGCGTCCTGGTCGGCGTGCCGGGCAACTTCCTCGTCCTCTCGCTCGCCGGCGGCGGCGGATTCGCGGTCGCGGCGCTGGTCTACGTGGTGCGGCCCCGTGACTGAGCTGCCGGAGCTCGACCCCGTCATCCACGCCCAGGCGCGGCTGCGCGTCACGGTCGCGCTCGCCGGGCTCCGTCCGGCCGACCAGATCACCTTCCCGCGGTTGCAGCAGTTGCTGGAGATGACTGCGGGCAATCTCTCGACGCATCTGCGCAAGCTCGAGGACGCCGAATACGTCGAGATCACGAAGGCTTACGAGCACCGCACGCCGGTCACCCTGGTGCGGCTCACGAGCACGGGCCGCGCCGCGTTCGAGACCTATACCAAGGCGTTGCAACGGCTCCTGGACGCTGGAACCTGACATGTCTCGCTGGGTCGTGCACTTGGACCTCGACGCGTTCTACGCCTCCGCCGAGCAGCTGACCCGGCCGACGCTGCGCGGACGCGCGGTGGTGGTCGGCGGCACCGGGCACCGCGGCGTCGTCGCTGGCGCGAGTTACGAATCCCGCGAGTACGGCGTGCGGTCCGCGATGCCGATGTCCCAGGCTCGACGGCTGCTGCCGGCTGGCGGCGTGGTGCTGCCGCCGCGGTTCCGGTTGTACGAAGTCTTGAGCAAGCAGGTTTTCGACGTCGTCGGCGAGGTCGCGCCGGTGCTGGAACGGATCTCCCTCGACGAGGCCTTCGCCGAACCGCCCGCGCTCGCTGGTGCGTCGGTCGAGCAGGTGACCGAATGGGCCGAGGAATTGCGGGCGCGGATCCGGGAACGGACCGGGCTGACTGCGTCGATCGGCGCGGGGACTGGCAAGCAGGTCGCGAAGATCGGCTCGGATCGCGCGAAGCCGGACGGTCTGCTCGTCGTGCCGCCGGGGACCGAACGTGAGTTCCTGGCTCCGCTGCCGGTGCGCGCGTTGTGGGGGATTGGGCCGGTCGCGGAAGCGAAACTGCGCACGATCGGTGTCCTCACCTTGGGCGAACTGGCGGCGTTGCCGGAGCCGGACGCGGTGTCGACGCTCGGTGGCGTGGTCGGCCGCGACCTGCGGCGGCTGGCGAGCGGGTTCGACGACCGTCCGGTCGCGGAACGGGGCGAAGCCAAGCAGGTGAGCGCGGAGACGACCTTTGACGTGGACGTGGTCGACCTCGTCCGATTGCGTGCTGAGGTAAGGAAAATCGCGGCTGGCGCGCACGCTCGGCTAGTGAAAGCGGGGCGAGTCGCGCGCACGGTGGTGATCAAGCTGCGGCATACCGACATGAGCACGGTGACCCGCTCCGAGACCACCGCGTCGCCCACCGACGACCTCGAACAGCTCGCGGCTACCGCGGAACGGCTGCTGCTCGACCCGCAGGAGTTCGGCGGAGTGCGGCTGGCGGGCGTCGCGTTCAGCGGGCTTTCGGTGCCGCATCAGGACGCGTTGTTCAGCTTGACCGTGCCCGCCGCGACGGAGGAGCCGGTGGTCACGTCGGCGCCGTCGCCGGGCGGGACCGCGCCGGTGTCGTCGTCAGGATGGCGTCCGGGCGACGACGTGGTGCACGCCGAGCACGGCACGGGCTGGGTGCAGGGCGCGGGGCACGGCCGGGTGACGGTGCGGTTCGAGACGCGCACGTCCGGTCCGGGCGTCGCGCGGACGTTCGACCAGACCGACCCCGCGCTGACTCGCGGCGAGCCCGCTGACTGCCTAGCCTGAGCGTTTCGCCTGGTCACGACCGGGGTGCTAACCCACAAGAGTGATGAGGAAGGATGTGCCGGGCAGTCGGGCAAAGGGGATGATCATGACGAACATGCGCCGCGCCGCCGCCCTCGCCGGGGTCGCGCTGATGCTGACGGCGTGTGGGAGCGAAGCCGTCCCGCAACGGCCCTCGGCCGGACCGTCGTCGTCGGCGGCCGCATCGCCGGACTCGTTCACCGTCGTGGCGACCGGGGATGTGCTGATCCACCCGCGGCTCACCGAGCAGGCCGAGGCGGACGGCGGCGGGAAGATCGACTACCGGCAGCTGTTCGCCGGGGTCAAACCGCTGGTGTCCGGCGCGGATCTGGGGATCTGCCACCTCGAAACGCCGCTCGCGCCGGAAGGCGGGCCGTACAGCGGGTATCCGTCGTTCAGCGCGCCGCCGGAGATCGCGGACGCGTTGAAGGACACCGGATACGACACCTGCTCCACCGCGTCGAACCACACGCTCGACCAGGGCGCGGCGGGTGTTCAGCGGACGCTGGACAAGCTCGACCAGACCGGGCTGAAGCACACCGGGTCCGCGCGTTCGGCGGAGGAGGCGGGGAAACCGCTGATCCTGGACGTGCACGGGGTGAAGGTCGCGCAGCTGTCGTATTCGTTCGGGTTCAACGGGATCAAGCGGCCGGCCGGGAAACCGTGGCTGGCCAACGAAATCGACCCGGACGAGATCCTTGCCGCGGCGCGCGAGGCGAAGGCGGCCGGGGCGGAGGTCGTGATCGCGAGCCTGCATTGGGGCGTCGAATATCAGCACGACGTGACTGCTGAGCAGAAGCAGCTGGCGCAGAAGCTGACGGCGTCGCCGGATCTCGACCTGATCGTCGGGCATCACGCGCATGTGGTGCAGCCGTTCCAGAAGGTCGGCGGCAAGTGGGTGGCGTTCGGGCTCGGCAACGAGGTCGCGCGGCACGACGAACCTCGCGGATCCACGGAGGAAGGGGTCGCGGCCCGGTTCCGGTTCAGCCGGGCGGGCGGTAAGTGGACGGTGGACAAGGCCGAGTACGTGCCGACGCTGATCGACCTCGGGCCGCCGATCCGGTTGCGGGACCTGACGACCGCGCCGCCGACGGAGCGCGGGAAGGAAGCACTCGGGAACACCGACCAGGTGGTGCTTTCCCGGGGTGCCGGGGATGACGGGTTGAGCCGACCGGGGCGGTGACGGTTCCGCGGCTTCAGGCGGCCGACGGCACGGGGGCTTTCAAGAACAACACCAGGCCGCCGGTGATGGTGCCGACCATCACCAGTACGCCCAGCGCGTCGAATCCGGACCAGGTCAGCAGCGCCCCGCCCAGCGCGGCGCCCAAGAGGTACCCGGTTTGAGTAATCGCGGTCCTCGCGGTCATCATTGCGTCTGTTCGAGTCGGTTCCACCTGTGTGCCGATAAAGCTGGCGACGGGGGTGCGAACTCCACAGAACGCCGACATGACGCAAAACAGGACGGCTAGCAGTGCGGTGGGAAGAGGGAGCAAAAAGAGCGCTCCTCCCGTTATCGCCATGCCTGCGGAGGAAGTGATGATGGCGGCTTTCGCGCTCGTTCTGGAGAGAAGGTTCTTGACGCGGCTGGAGATGATGAAGAACATGCTGGCGCCGAGACCCAGGCAGACGCCTGCGAGGGTTTCCGACAGCTGACCTCGTTGGATCAAAAGCGGGCCGACGAAAGTCATGGTGGCCGTCCAGGCGGTGTAGGCGGCCAGTTCGGCGAGAATCCACATTCGAGCTGGCTTCGCGGCCAGCAGTTGCCATACTGTTGATCTTTCGCTCTGACTTTGTGTCTTGGTCGGGGGTACGTATCGTGCGCACCACATGGCGGTCAGGGCAAATCCTGCTGGCAGCAAGAAGGAAAACCGCCAGCTGAGCGTCTGGGCGAACAGCCCGGAAAGAGGGTTGATCGCTACCCAGGCCAGTGAATTCGCCGCTGCCACGAGGCCGAGTGTTCGAACGGGGGACTCGGCGGCAGCGGCACCCGAGAACGAGGCGGAAAGAAGAAACGACACCGCCAAACCGACGATGAGATGTGCTAGCCAGAAAATCCACAGCGACGCGGAAAGTCCTACGACGAGGCAAGCGGCAAGCGAGAGCAGTCCGCCCGTTTGAATTGCTCGCCGTACTCCGATCTTGCTCAACCGGGGGCTGAGCCAGAAAGACGAGACAACTGCCGCGACGGCCGCTACCGCGCGAGCTTGGCTCACGGTACCCACTGAGGCGTGGAACGATTCGGCTATGCGAACCATTGCTGGCGCCAGCACAACCATGAGAGATTGCGACGCCATCGAGGCAAGCATGAGTCCGGCAATGCGACGCGACTCGCGGTTGGCCACTGGCGAACCCTACCGCAGCGCAGCCCCTTATCCGCCGCGTCTCAGCGGCCTGCGGCGGCTCGGTATGAGCTCCGAGCGGCAACCCTCGTGAAAGGGTGTCTGCCCGGATGCTGCGGTTCGCTCCCCTCAGTGGTCCCGGCGGGTGATGAGCTGGGCGATCGCGGTCAGTTCGGCCGTCGCGCGGGCGGCTGGGTGGGCGGCGGTGAGGGCGGTCAACGCGTCGGCGAGCAGTTCGTCTGCTTGGGCGTGGCTCCAGGAGCGGCCGCCGGCTTCGTCGATCAGGGCCGCGGCTTTCGCGAGGCAGTCGTCCGGCAGCGGCTGTCGGTACAGCATTGCCAGTTCCTGTCCGGCCGACGTGCCTGAGGTGAGCGCCGCGACCACGGGGAGGGATTTCTTGCGGCTGCGCAGGTCCGAGTAAACCGGCTTTCCGGTGACTGCCGGGTCGCCCCAGATGCCGAGGAGGTCGTCGACGTGTTGGAAGGCCAGGCCTAGCGATCGGCCGAAACGGCTGAAGCGTTCGACGTGTTCGCCGCGGCCTCCGACTACCAGCACGCCGAGGGTGCAGGCCGCGCTCAGCAGGGCTGCCGTTTTGCCTTGGGCCATTCGGACGCATTCCGCCACTTCGACGTTCGTTCGCTGCTCGAACGCCAGGTCTTCGTGCTGGCCGTGCAGCAGGTCCAGCACCGCGGTGCTCAGCAGGCGGGCGGCGGCTGGGCCGTCCGCGGACAGGACGTCGAAGGCCAGCGCGAGCAGGGAATCTCCGGCCAGCACGGCTTGTCCGGTGCCGAACACGGTCCACGCGGTGGGGCGGTGCCGCCGGGTGCGGTCGCCGTCCATGACGTCGTCGTGCAGCAGCGAGAAATTGTGGGCCAGTTCGACGGCCACCGCGGCGGGGATCGCGTCTTCCGGGTCTCCGCCGCAGGCCTCCGCGCACAGCAGCACCAGCGCCGGGCGCAGGGCTTTTCCGCCGGACGTGCTCGTGGCCGTTCCGGTTTCGTCCCACCAGCCGAGGTGGTAGCCGGCGATCCGGCGCATCGACCCGGGCAGCCGGTCGACCGCCGCCCGCATCGCCGGTTCCCAGCGGCCCCGGCTCCAGTCCAGCACCTCGGCCACGGAGCGGGCCCCGGTGCGCGCGTCCACCGTCGTCATCGTTCTACCGCTTCCGGACGCAGCGCGGCGGCCACAGTGGACAGTGCGGAGGGGCTCGGGACGATCACTGCGAAACCACCTAACGTCGAAAACGCCGGAACACGGCGGAGCGGTGTTTTCCGGGAGAGGAATGCGAATGGTAAGCGGCGCCGCGCATCAACTTAGCAAGAAGGATGACCTCGACAATCACTCGATCGGGTAGGCGCGTTCGATTCACCTGTTTGCCGAAGCTCCTTTTCGGACATTGCCGGTGCTGTTGTCCGGTCGACAACGAGAAGCGCGTCACGGTGGGTCTGCTGCCGTAACCCGGTCGAGTGCGCGCCAGCGGTATCCGAGGCGTTTCCCTTGCCGAGCAAGAGCAATCGAGGGAACGCGTACCCGGCCCGCTGCTCCGATCCGGCGAACCGCGCGGGCGGTGGACGGCCACCCGGCTGAATCGCGGGTTCCGCCGTTGTCCGTTCCGGAATCGGCTGGATAGCGTCGGCCAGCGTATTCACCCGCGCGAAAGGAACCGGATGAACGTCTACGTGACCGGGGTGTTCTGGGTCGTCGGCGCGGCGATCGCGGCGGCGGTGATCGGCTATCTCGTCCGGCGCTTCGGCTGGGACGAGGGCCGCCGCGACAACAACGACGCCGCGGGCCAGGTGTTCACCATCGTCGGCGGGCTGCACGCGGTGCTGGTCGCGTTCGTGCTGATCTCGCTCTTCGACGCCGTCACGGCCACGCGCGAGGGTTCCTACACCGAGGCGGAGGGCCTGGTCGCCGCCACCTGGTCGGCCGAGGCGCTGCCCGGCGACACCGGCGAGCAGGTGCGGCGCCTGGCCATCGCGTACGCGACGACGGTGTCGAAACAGGAATGGCCCCGGCTCATCGACGACGGACCAGTCCCGGACACCGGCTGGACGCAGCTCGACCAGATGCGCCGCGTCGTCGCCAACGCGCAAGCCAGCGACGACTGGACGAACGACCGGAAGAAAGACGCCGCCGCCCAGCTCTGGCAGGTGTACCAGGCCCGGCAGACCCGGCTCACCGGCGCGGAAACCGACGGCGTCGGCTCGGTCATGTGGTTCGCGCTCATCCTCGGCAGCGTCATCTCGATCCTGCTGCCCAACCTCTTCGGCGGCACGCGGATGGCCGCGCACCTGGTGATCGTGTCGACGCTGGCCGGCACGATCGTGCTGCTGTTGTACGCGATCTTCCAGCTGCAGAACCCTTACGCCGGCGGCGCGAACGTGCATCCGGACGCGTTCACCTCGGCGATCTCGCGGCTCGGCTGACCGGTGCGAGGTTCCCGGTACCTGACTGTGGTGGCCGCCGCGGCCGCGGTCGCCGGGCTGCTCGTCGCGTCGGGGTGGCTCGCTCCGGCTCGCCAGCGCGCGGCCGCGACGTCCTGCCGGGTGCTTCAGGTCGAAAGCCGCGACGGGCAGTCGTCCGACATCGTGCGGTTGACTTTGCCCTCCGGTGCGCGACATCTGTTGCACCACAGTCCCTTCGCGCTGAATGCCATCGCGTATTCGTCGGCGCAGGACGTGACGTACGGCGTCGCCGACGGACGATTTCGCGACGGCTGGCACGCGGTGCGGATCGACTCCGACGGCGAGTTGACCGACCTCGGCGGGGTCGGCCGCGACACGCACCACGGAGTATGGAGCTGGGTGACTGGCGCGACGGCCGGGGCGATGTCCGGCAACTCCTGGTACGTGAAGCGGGCGACCAGTCTGTACACAGTGGACGTCGACCCGCACAGTTCCGGTTATCTCACCGCGACTGGGCCGGTGTTGCTGCATCCGTGGTGGCTCGCGTCCGGAGTGGACGATTTCGCGTACAACTCCGAAGACGGCCTGCTGTATGGGGTTTCGTCCACGGGCGAGGGCGCGGCGGTCACGGTGAATCCGGTGACCGGGAAGGTCGCGAAGGTGCCGGGGGAGCGGTTTCCGGAGGCGACTTACGGTTCGGTCGTGTTCGGGTCGGACCGCAAGCTTTACGCAACCGCGAACTGGGTCGACGGGCGGAGTGTCACGTACCGGCTGGACGGCGGTTCCGCGGTCGAGGTGAGCACTGGGCCGCCGATGGTCATGTCCGACGGTGCCGGGTGTTTGGCGGAACCCCCGCCGCCTCCGCCACCCCCGCCGCCGCCGTCGTCCTCGGCCCCGCCGACGACCTCGTCCACGCCGACGCCACCGCCATCCCCGACGTCGTCTCCGTCCCCGACGCCATCGACCTCGGCGAGCCCCACACCGTCGTCCGTTCCACCGTCCTCATCGTCACCGCCACCCATCACGCCGAATCCGGTCACCCCCACCCCGTCCCGGCAACCGCCGGACGCGATCATCCCGCCCATCCCGATGCCGCAGCCCCCGGCGCCGTCGCGCGCCGCCCCGGTGAAGGCCATCCCGAAACTGCCCGAGAAACGCGCGGCGAGAGCACACGACAACGTCAAGAAGCAGCGGCGCTGGGGCATCACCGCGGTCCTGCTGATCGTCGGAGGAGGTGCGGTAGCGGCTCGAGCACGGCGCGCTCGTTAACGCGGCAGTCGTCTCGATGACGGACGCTGTCCAACTCGGCCGTCAAGACTCCCCCAGGCGTCGAAACGACGCCAGAGGAGGAGAAAGCCGAATGAAAAGCGTGAAGATCGGGTTGGTCGCGCTGGTGCTGCCGCTGGCCGCCGCGGGACCGGCCGAGGCCAAGGGCCGTCCGGACGACCATTACCGGGTGCGGGCCGGGCACACGCTGCAGGTGCGCGGCGACGCGCAGCGCGACGGTGCGGTGGTGCGGCATACCGATCCCGGGCACGGCGCGCTGACCATCGGCCCGGACGGGTCGTTCCGCTACACGCCCGCCGCCGGGTTCACCGGACGCGACACGTTCACCTACACCGTGAGCGACGCGGTCCGGCTGTACCCGACGGACTTGCCGCCGCTCGGCACTGTCGGCGGCGTCAAGATCACCGGCGGCGGATACGGGTCCGCGCTCACCCCGGTGCCGGGTTCGCGGGACGAGTTCTACGGGCTCACCGACCGCGGCCCGAACGTCGACGCGCCTGATGGGTCCAAAGTGGAGCCGCTGCCGTCGTTCACGCCCGCCATCGGCAAGTTCCGGCTCAAGGGCGGGAAAGCTGTGCTGGAGCGGAACATTCCGCTGCGCGCGGCCGACGGAAAGCCCTACAACGGCCAGGTCAACACGCTGGCGAACACTGGCGAGACCATCGTGGACCGCGACGGCGCGAAACTGCCCGCGTCGCCGAACGGCTACGACTCCGAAGGGCTCGTCGCGCAACGCGACGGGACGTTCTGGGTGTCGGACGAGTACGGCCCGTTCATCACGCACTTCCGCGCGGACGGCCGGGCGATCGAGCGGCTCTCGCCGTTCGACGGGTCGCTGCCGAAAGAACTCAAGAACCGCGTGCCGAACAAAGGCATGGAGGGGCTCGCGCTCACTCCGGACGGCCGGACGCTCGTCGGCATCATGCAGTCCGCGCTGCAACAGCCGGATCTCACGAAGAAGCCCAGCAAGGTTCCCGCGCTGCGGATCGTGACGGTCGATCTGAAGACCCGCGCCACGCACGAGTACGCCTACCTGCTCGACAACCCGGACGAGACCGGCACCGCGGTCTCCGAGATCACCGCGCTGTCAGCGACCCGGTTCCTCGTGGACGAGCGCGACGGAAGGGCCGAGCCCGGCGCGTACAAGAAGCTGTTCGAGATCGACCTGAGCAAGGCGACCGACCTCGGACCCGCGGCGAAGCTGCCGGGCGCGACCTACGACGCGGCGAAGGGCGGGCTGCTCGTCGACGGAGGCAAGAGCATCGAGGCGTACGTCGGCAAGGCCACTACCGCGGAGGCTCAGGATGCGCTGGCGAAGGTCGGGGTGACTCCCGCGGCGAAGAAGCTGTTCCTCGACGTCGGCGGCCTGGTGACCGGGCTCGACCCGAGCGGCGGCTTCTTCGGGCACGACAAGGTCGAAGGCGTCGCGGCGACCGACGGCGGCCGCACCGTGGTGATCAGCAACGACAGCGACTTCGGCATCGACGGCGTCGCGAACTCGGCGGCTCCCTACACCCTGCACGCCAAGACGCAGCCGAACGGCCGTCAGGACGACGGCGAGTACCTGAAGGTGGACATGACGAAGCTGCCGGCGCGGACGCGCACGTTGACCGTGACCATTGACGTGCGCTGAGGACCGTCAGTACTTGAACTGATCCACGTTGTTCTGCGTGATCAGCAGGGGATCGCCGAGCAGGACTGTCTGGGTGGCCGCGTCGTAGCGCACCGCGGGGAGTTCCGGGCTCACGTTGTTCTTGGGCCGGAGCGGGGCGCCGGTCGCGAGCTGCTCGGCGGTCCAGGCGGTGAGGTAGCCGAGGGATTCGACGTTCCACAGCACCGTCATGGAGCAGGAACCGTCGACCAGATACGGCTTCATCGTCTGCGGCGTGCCCGTGCCGACGGTGAAGACCTGGCCGATCTTCTGCTGATCACGCACCGCTCGCGCGACGCCGGGCGTCGCCGTGGTGCATTGGCCGATCATGCCGGTGAGCTTCGGATGCCGGTTGAGGATCTCCTTCGCCAGCTTCGTGGCGGTGGTGGTGTCCTCGTCGGCATACACCGTCTCGACCAGCTTCGCCTGCGGATAGCGTTGCGCCGCATACGTTTTCTCGGCTTCGATCCACGAGTTGAGGTTCGCCGCGGCGCGCCCGCACGAGACGATGGCGTACTCGCCGGTGCCGCCGGTTTTCTTCATCAGCGAGTCGACCAGCGCCGAACCGATGCCCTCGGCCGTCGTCTGGTTCACGAAGACCTCGCGCTGGGACCCGGCGGCGTCGGTGTCGGTGGTGAGCACGTGGATGCCCTTCGCCCGCGCCTCCGCGATCGTCGGGGCCAGCTGCGCCGGATCGTTCGGGGCGACCGCGATGACGTCCACGCGTTCGGCGATGAGCTGGCGCAGGATCGCCGTCTGCGCGGCCGGATCGACCGACGCCGGGGCGCGGAGGAGCCACTTCGCGCCGAGCCGGTTGGCGGCCGCCATGCCGCCGGCGTTCATCGCGTCGAAGTACGGGATGCCGCCGATTTTCGGCACGAAGGCGATTTTCGCCTGCTCCGGGGGCGAGTCCGACAGAACCGGCGAGCAACTGGCCGCCATCGCCGCCGCGGTCGCCACGAGCGCCGCACCCAGCACGAGCGTTTTGGTCCGCCCTCGCATCCCCCACCGTTCCCCGGCTATGTGACCTGGCAGCCGAAGGTAGGGCCAGTGACGGCAGGGGGTCAACCGAACGCGACCAAACGGTTACGCAAGCGAGTTCAACCGCCGGACGGCGCAGCCTCCTCTCCGTCCGTCGGCTGGTTGGCACGGCAGCGGCGGGCGACAGTCATCACATCGGGCGACCTTGCGTTCTTGATACCCCCAAGGGGTATAGTCGCCAGCATGAACGAACACCAGCACGGAGCGTCTTGGTCCACCGCCGCCCAGGCGACGCTGCACTGCCTCACCGGTTGTGCCATCGGCGAAGTGCTCGGCATGGTTCTCGGCACCGCGCTCGGCCTGCACAACGCGGCCACTGTGGTGCTGTCCATCGTGCTGGCGTTCGTCTTCGGCTACGCGCTCACCATGCGCGGCGTGCTCAAGTCGGGCCTCGCGCTCGGTGCCGCTTTCAAGGTCGCGCTCGCCGCCGACACGGTGTCGATCGCGGTCATGGAGGTCATCGACAACACCGTCGTCGTGGCGATCCCGGGCGCGATGGACGCGGGATTGTCGAGCGGCTTGTTCTGGCTGTCGCTGGCGTTGTCGCTCGCGATCGCCTTCGTGGTCACGGTTCCGGTCAACAAGTGGATGATCGGCCGCGGTCGCGGGCACGCCGTCGTGCATGCCCACCACCAGCACTGAGCCTCAGCAGGACGGCACGGCCGCGTCGGCTCGGAGGTAAGCCCCGGACACATAGTGCCCGGGGCCGATCCGGTTCCAGCGCGTGGTTCCGTCCACCGGATCGCCTTGCACGGAACACTCGATCGGCACCTGCGCGGAGTCGGCGGCCAAGCCGGCCGAGGGCGCGTCGTTGCTCGCGGACGTGTGCACGATCAGCGGGGCGCCGCCGGTCACCACGCCGGTGGCCGGAGCGCTGCCGGTCCACAGGAAAGTGACGTCCACGTAGCTGCTGCCTTCGAGGCCGAGACCGTCCCAGAACGTGCCGTCGGCCAGGTCGAGACCGGCTGGATTGCGCACGGTGCGGCCGCGTTCGTCCTTGCCGCCGTTGAACCCGTCTTGGTACGCCGCTTGTGCTTCCGGCACGCCTTGCGGCAGTGAACCGAACGTCGCGCGCCGGTCGGCGGGGTTCCAGTAATCGTCGTGTTCGTTCCACGGCCCGACATCCCACACCGGCGCGTACTCGCAGCGGGTGCCGTCGGTGCGGCAGACCCGGACGGTGAAGGTCCCTCTTCCCTTCGAGGACACCGTTTTCGTGGACGGGAGCGCGACGAAATGGTCCCGTTCGGTGATCCGGTGCCCGCTCGAAGTGGTGCCGCCGACGAGTCCTTCGCGGGTCGCGTAGAGGCGGTAGGTCAGCGGTCTTTCCAACGCTCTCCTGCCGTGCTTGGGTTTGGCGCAAGCGGGAGACGGAGTCGACAAAGCGATAACCGCCACTGCGAGAAGGACGTGACCAGCCGCTTTCCTGGTGTTCATCTGCGCATCGTGGCCCGGCGCGCGGGTTTGGCCGCGCAACCGGGCCCGCGCGTCAGGCGGACACGATCCGGTGCGGTCCGGTCTTGCGGGGCTGGTCGTCGACCGGGGTGCCGGCGGACAGTTCGCGCCGGATCGCCCGCGCGCGTTCGGCGTAGCTGCGGGACCGTTCCGGCTGGCTGAGCGCGGAGTGGAGTTCGCCGAGGAGCTGGGACACCTCGGCCTCGGACCGGCGGTCGCCGTTGCGGCGGTGCACGCTCAGCGAGTTCACCAGCAGCAGTTGCGCGTGCGCGAGATCGCCGCTGTACAGGCACAGTGCGCCCAGGTTCTGGTTCGCGTAGCCGACGCAGTGGTCGTCGCCGAGATCGGTGAACACGGCGATGGCGCGCGTGACGTGTTCGCGGGCTTCGGCGAGATTGCCCTCGCGCTGGTTCAGGAGCCCGAGCCGTTGCAGCGCATGGGCTTCCCGGTGCCGGTCGCCGATTTCGCAGGACAGCTCGAGTGCGTCGGTGTACCAGCGGCGTGCAGTCGCGTAGCACTTGCGCGCGACCCAGATCGAGCCGATCGCGATCCGGATTACCGCTTCGCCGTGCGGATCGCCCGCCTCGCCGAACAGCCGGAGCGCTTCGTGGCACGGTTCGAGCGCGCGGTCGGTTTTGCCTTGCATCCGCAGCACGGTGCCTAGACCGGCGTAGGCCTCGCCGAGTCCTTGCCGGTCGCCGATCCGTTGGTACAGCTCGCGTGCTGCCTCGAAGGCGACCATCGCGTCCGCGTCGTTGTCTTGGTACAGCAGGACTTGGCCGAGGTTGCGCTGGACGACTGCCTCGCCGCGGATCGCGCCCGCCCGGCGAGCCGCTTCCAGCGCGATCAGGTGGGTGGCGTGCCAGTCGTCTTGATGGCCGCGGAGGTCGAAGTACGGCGTGAGGGCCACGGTGAGCCGCCAGGTCAGGTCGTCGAACCCGCGTTCGGCGGCAAGCGCGACGGCGCCGACGCAGGTGGCGCGTTCGGCGGCGAACCAGGCGGCGGGGTCGGTCAGCAGACGATCGGCTTCCGGCGGCAGGGGCAAGTCGGTGTCGTCGTGGTACTGGCCGAAGAAATGGATCGGCATGCGTTCGGCGGCTTCTACTGCCAGCGCCAGATATCCCTCGAGCACGCGGCCGATCGCGGCGCGGGTTTCGCCGGGCTCGGCCAGTTCCGCGGCGTAGACGCGCAGGAGGTCGTGCAGGCGGTAGCGCGGTTGTCCCGCGACGTCGGTGGCGACTAGCTCCACCAGGTGGGCGTCGACGAGCACGTCGAGGACGTCGTCCGCGGACGGGCGGCCCAGGACCGCGGCGACTGCCCAGGCGGGGAATTGCACCGGGCCCAGCGCGCCCAGCCGACGGAAGGCCGCGGCGGCGGACATCGGCAGGAGGTCGTAGCTCAGAGTCACGCTCGCCCGGACGGCCAGATCGCCGACGCGCAGCTCGTCCAGGCGGCGGTGCTCGTCGTGGAGGCGGTCGGCGAGGATGCGCAAAGACCAAGTCGGCCGGTGGGTGAGTTTGGCTCCGGCTACCCGGATCGCCAGGGGGAGATGTCCGCATTGGCGCAGGATCGCCGCGGCGTCTTCGGGTTCGGCGGCTACTCGTTCGTGGCCGACGATGCCTTCCAGCAGCCGCGCGGCTTCCGGCTCGGGCAGGAGATCGACGTCCACCGGCATCGCGCCGGCGAGGTCGGGCAGGCGGATCCGGCTGGTGACCAGTACGGCGGACGCGCCCGCGCCGGGGAGCAGCGGGCGTACCTGGGCGGCGCTGCCCGCGTCGTCGAGGACGATGCACATCCGGCGGCCGGCGAGCTGGGAACGCAGAAGCGCGGAGCGTTCGGCCAGGTCCCGGGGGAGGCCGGAGTCGGGAATGCCCAGGGCGCGCAGGAGTTCGGCGAGGACGCTCATGGGCGAGCGCGGCGACGACGAGGTCCCGGCCAGGTCCACATGCAACTGTCCGTCCGGGAAAACGGTGCGGACGGCATGCGCTACCCGTACGGCGATTGAGGATTTGCCGATGCCGGGTGCGCCGGAGAGGACGACGATCGTGGGGCGTTCTGCTTCGGCGTGGTGGCGGAGTTTCGCGACCAGGTGCTCGATGACTTCGCCGCGGCCGGTGAAATCGGGCAGATCCAAGGGGAGTTGGCAGATCGGCGGGATTTTGGCGCAGGGGACTTCGAGGGTGGTGCGGAGTTCGCGGAGTGCGGCGCCGGGGCTCGCGGACAGTTCGTCGGCGAGGGTTTGTTCGACCAGTTCGTACGCTTCCGCGGCTTCGGTGGTGCGGCCCGCGTCGCGAAGGGCGGTGATGAGGTGATGCCAGAGTTCTTCGCGCAGCGGGTGTTCGGTGACGAGGGCGCGGAGTTCGGCGATGACTTCGTTGTGGCGACCCAGATCCAGGCGGGCGCGCAGGCGTTGTTCCTGCACTGCCAGGCGCAGTTCGTCCAGGCGCGCGACGGTCGGGCCCCAGGTGGGATCGTGGGGGAGGCCTTCCAGTACTTCGCCGCGCCAGAGGGAGTGCGCTTGGTCCAGCAGGGCTAATGCGGTTTCCGGGTCGTCTTGGGATTCCCAGGCTTGGGTGGCGAGGCGGGTGAAGACGAGGTGGTCGAGTTCGTCTTCTTCGACGGTGAGGAGGTAGCCCGACGCTCGGCTGGTGATGCGGTCGGCGAGGTCGGGGGAGGTTTCCGCCAGGCGTCTGCGCAGGGAGTGGACGTAGGTGCGGATGTTGGCCGCTGCGGAGCGGGGGGCGGTGGTCGGCCAGAGGACTTCGACCAGGGCTTCGGTGGACACGACGATGTTGGGCTGGAGGGCCAGCGCGGCCAGCAGCAGACGGGGCTTCGGGCCGCCCAGCGGTACGGCCCGGCCCTCGGCGATGACCTCCAGCGGCCCCAGGATCCGGAAGGTCAGCGAAATCAATTTACCCGCCTTGGCGGCAAGGTCCCCATGGTCGGCATGCTAGGAGCGTTTGGGGCGGTTGCCTAGATCCACTGGGGGAGGAATACCCCATATGGGGTGATATCGGGGGTGGATGTTGCTTGGTGTTCGGCTGGGGTGGGGTGAATTGTTTTCATGTGCGGGCCGCGGGCGGCTCGTCGCCTGGCGGCGACATTGCGCCCGGAGTGGTTGCGTGGGGCACCCCGAAGGTTGATTGTGCTGACGGTCTGGGGGTGCTTGTCAAGGCGGGAAAGATGCCTTGACAAGCACCCCCAGACCGCAGATGAGCTTCGTATCGGGGTTGGGGGAGGGGCTGGGTGCCTCGCTCGTTGGGTGCACCGGTGCGGGTTTGGTGGTGGTGGGGGCTTGCGCCCCAATGTGGCATTGGGTGCATCCCGGGTGGGGTGGGCTGGTCGTGGGTCGTGAGGGTTCCCCTCACGGAATCAGGGTCAATGAGGGTGGCCCTCATGGCGGCTTGGGCGATGCGCTCGGCAGATGGGTGAGGTTCTGGTGTTGCTGAATGGGATTGTGCGACCTTCGTAGGTGGTGTTGCTGGCCGTCTAGTGCTGGGAGGGGGTTGTGGGGGAACGGGCATTCTTCTGATTTCTGGACATTCCGCTGTGGACAGTGCGGATGAAACGGACTTTGGTTGCAGTTGTCCCTTTGGTCGCGATGAGGGGAGCAGATAACGGTTCCGCACCGGGGAGCCGGACGCTTCCCTGGCGGGCCGGGCAGTCCTAATCTCGTTCCGGCGGCAGGCGGGGGTCGAGGGGCCGCGCAACACGAGGGAGTTGCTGTGCGTAGAAGCGTCACCATGTTTCTTTCGCTTGCGGTGGTGGGCGGTTTAGCCGCTTCGCCTGCCGTGGCGTCGGCTCAGGGGCGGGCGGACATTCCGCAATCGCATCCGGTTTGGGCCAATCCGCAGTCCAAGGTGGCCGACACGGCTGGGTCGTCCACTATGGACTTTCGGGTTTACTTGAACCTCAAGGACCAGGGCGCGGCCGAGGCCGCCGCTCAGTCGGTGTCCGATCCGAACAGTCGCAACTACCGGCATTACCTGTCGCCGGACCAGGTGCGGGACCGGTTCGCGGCTACCGACCAGACTGTGTCCGCCGTGAAGAACTGGCTGTCCGCAAGCGGATTCGGCATCGGCGAGGTGCCGTCCAACCGGGCGTACGTCGAGGCGACCGGTACCGCCGATCAGGTGCAGCGCGCGTTCGCCGTGACCCTGGGCAAGTACCAGGTCAAGGGGCAGACGTTGCGGGCGGCGGACAAGGACCTGTCCGTTCCGGCTTCGCTGGCGAACGACGTGCTCGGCGTCGTCGGCGTCGACCAGGCGACGAACCTCTTCAAGCCGGACCACACCGACGGTGCGGACCCGACCGCGAAGAAGCAGTCCCGGGCACAGGCCAGCCCGTCGACCGCGCCGCCAAGCAACGGGTTCCGCAATTCTGGTCCGTGCAGCGCCTACTACGGCGAGAAGACCGACACGACCGACCCGGCGTACAACGGCAAGCAGCTTCCGTACGCGCCGTGCGGCTACACGCCCGCGCAGTTGCGTTCGGCCTACGGGCTGGACCAGGTCGCGAAGTTCGGTGCGGACGGCCGCGGCACCACGATCGCCATCGTGGACGCCTTCGCGTCGCCGACGATCTACGCCGACGCCTCGGAGTACGCCAAGCGCAACGACCCGGCGCACCCGCTTACCCAGCAGCAGTTCAAGCAGCACATCTTCCCGCCGAACCCGGTGCTCGAGCCGCCGGACCAGTGCGACGCTTCCGGCTGGTACGGCGAGGAAACCCTGGACGTCGAGGCCGCGCACGGGCTCGCGCCGGGCGCGAACATCCTGTACGTCGGCGGGCAGGACTGCGAGGACCTGTCGCTCGACACCGCGCTGAACTACGTCGTCGCGGGCCACAAGGCCGACATCATCTCCAACTCCTACGGCGACACCGGCGAGGACATCCCGGCCGCCGAGGTCAAGGTGTTCAACCACATCTCGCTGCAGGCGGTGCTCGAGGGCATCGGCGTGTACTTCTCCTCCGGCGACAACGGCGACGAGGTCGCGCGCCTCGGCACGCCGTCGCCGGACTTCTCCGCCTCGGCTCCGTGGGTGACCGCGGTCGGCGGCACGTCGCTGGCGGTCGGCAAGGACGGCAAGCGGATCTTCGAGACCGGCTGGGAGACCGGCAAGTCGACGCTGACCGACGGCACGTACGCCCCGGCGTTCCCGGGCGCGTTCAACGGCGGCGCGGGCGGCGGCACCAGCCGGCTGTTCGGCCAGCCCTTCTACCAGAAGGGAATCGTGCCGGACGCGCTGTCCACGAAGAACCAGACCGGCGGCGCGAAGGGCCGGGTCGTCCCGGACATCTCCGCGATCGCCGACCCCAACACCGGCTTCCTGGTCGGCCAGACGCAGACCTTCCCGGACGGCGTCTACTACGACCAGTACCGGATCGGCGGCACGAGCCTCGCGTCGCCGGTGTTCGCGGGCGTGATGGCGGTGGCCGACAGCCTCGACCACTACCACCACGGGTTCATCAACCCGGTGCTGTACCAGCTGACGTCGCGCACGTCGGCGATCCACGACGTGCAGCACGTCGACGGCGCGGTGCAGCGCGTGGACTTCGCCAACGGGGTCGACGCCACGGAGGGGCTGAAGACCTCCGCCCGGGTGCTCGACTACCCGAACCTGACGATCCACACGACCAAGGGCTACGACGACGTGACGGGCCTCGGCTCGCCCAACGGAGTGGCGTTCCTGTTGCTGGTGTGACCGAGGGGTGAAGGAAGGGCCTGCCGGGATTCCCTGGCAGGCCCTTCCTTGCGTTCACGGCACGCGGACCGGCGGATGCCGCAGCGCGCGGACCGCGGGCGAGCGCAGCGGGGACAGCGCGGCGACGGCGATGACGATCCCGCCGACCAGCACCACCTGCGGCGCGCCGAACGCCGCGCCGAGCGGTCCGGCCAGCAGTTCGCCGAGGGGGATGCCCGCGTAGGAACCGAAATCGTCGAAGGCGGCCATCCGCGACAGCAGATGCCCGGGGATGTTCTCCTGCATCGTCGTGTCCCAGGCGACGCCCATGACGCCCGCGCAGAACCCGGCGGCGAAGGTCGACCCCGCCAGCACCGCGAACCCCGCGTGCAGGCCGAGCGCGAGCAGCGGCAGCACGGTCAGCGCCGCACTCGCCAGCCCCAGCGGCAGCAGCCGGCGCGGTGCGAGCCGGTACATCACCAGGCCCGACAGCAGTGCGCCCACCGCGCGCACACTCAGCACCACGCCCCATCCGGCCGCGCCGATCGTGTCCTGCGCGATTCCCGGCCCGAGCACCAGCCAGCCGCCGGTGAACACGATGTTGTAGACGGTGAAGGCGCTGACCACCCGCCACAGCCACGGGATCCGCCAGAACTGCCGCCAGCCGGTTCGCACACTGTGCAAGACGCTGTCCGGCTCGGAGTGCTCCGCCGGGGGCAGCGTGATCGCCTGGTAGAGCAAGGCGGCGAGCACGAACGACACCCCGTCGGCGGCGATCGCCCAGCCGCCGCCGACCGTGCTGACCAGGACCCCGGCGACGGCCGGACCGGCCACCTTGGTGAGGTTCCGCCCGGTGGCCAGCAGCGAGTTCGCCTGGCGCAGCGATTCCGCCGGGACGATCTGCGGCACGATCCCGCGCAGCACCGGCGTGGTGAACGCGGTGCAGACCCCGCCGAGGAACTCGGTGCCGGCGAGGGCGGCCAGCGAGTAATTCCCGGTGAGCAGGATGGCCGCGGCGACCAGTTGCGCCGCGCCCGCGCCGAGGTTCGACAGCCGCAGCACGCGGTTGCGCGGGAACCGGTCGCCGACCGCGCCGCCGACGAGCAGGAACGCGAGCCGCGGCACGATCCCGGCGGCGAGCACGACGCCGAGGTCGGTCGGGCTGCGGCTGCTGCCCAGCACCGCGAACGCCAGCGCGACCGGGGTCATGGCGCTGCCCAGCAGCGAGACCAGTCGTCCGAGGTAGAAAACGGCGAATGCGCGATGGCGCAGCGGAGTGCGCGGTCTTTCCCCCACCCCGCGATCTTGGCGAGAACGGGTCGGGAACGCCACAGAGTATTGGCGCGGCCGGGTACTCCGGTTCAGACTCACGGGTCAGCCGGGAGAAAGGGCACGAAATGAGCGGGATCGACGCCGAGGTCTTCGGGGGCCGAATGCCGTCTGGAGCAGGGGATTTCGCGATCGAAACGCACGGAATCACCCCGATCCCGCACGCGAACCGGTTCGGGCGGCCGTGGCGGCTCGCGGGCGTGTGGTTCGCCCCGAACCTCACCATGACCGCGGTCTTCACCGGCACCCTCGGCGCGACGCTCGGGCTCGGTTTCACCACCGGGTTCGTCATCGCGCTGATCGGCACCGTGCTCGGTTCGCTGCCGGTCGCGTGGCTGTCCACCTGGGGGCCGCGCACCGGAACCGGGCAGCTGCCGCTCGCGCGGCTCCCCTTCGGCCGCGGCGTCGTGCTGCCGGGCCTGGTGCAATGGCTCGGCTCGATCGCGTGGGACGCGCTGGTCGGGCTGTTCGGCGGCGAGGCGCTGGCGCAGCTGACCGGGCTGCCGTTCTGGGCGGCGGTGCTGGTGGTGCTGGTGTTGCAGTGCACGCTCGGCGTGTTCGGTTACGCGGTGATCCACCGGGTCCAGGCCGTGATGAGTGTGGTGCTGGTTGTCGCATTTGTCGCGCTCGCGGTAAAGGTGGTGCTTGATCACCCGATCACGTTCGCCGATTCCGCGACCGGCGGCGATTTCGCCGGAGCTGTCGTGCTGTTTTCCACCATTACGCTCAGCCTCGCAATTTCGTGGGCTCCTTATGCGTCGGATTTCAGCCGTTACCTGCCCGCCACGACCCGGTCGAGCGGCGTCTTTTGGTACACGCTGCTCGGACTGACCGCGTCGTACGCGATCGGCGAAGGCATCGGTCTCGCCCTCGGCACAGCGTTGGGCGACCAGACCGCCGCCGGGGTGTCGACGCTGCTCGGCGGCGGCGTGCTGGGTGCGGTGGCGCTGCTGGTGATCGCGCTGGCGGCGGTGTCGTCCAACGCGATGAACGACTACAGCGGCTCGCTCGCGTTGCAGACTGTCGGCGTGCGGGTGCGTCGTCCGGTGTCCGCGGTGGTCGTGACGGTGCTGGCGTTCGCGTTGATCCTCTGGATGCACAGCGGCGATCTGGCGGCGAAATTCCAGAACGTGCTGCTGGTGGTGAGTTACTGGATCCCGCCGTTCCTCGGTGTCGTCGTGCCGGACTGGCTGCGGCGCACCCGTCGCGGCCGCGAGGTCGACGTGCTGGCTGAGCTGCGACGACCGGTTCGCAGCTGGGCCGCGCTGGTGGCGTTCGTGGTGGGCTTCGCGGCGGCGGTGCCGTTCATGAACACGACTGTCTACACCGGACCGGTCGCCGCGGCGCTGCACGGGGCGGATCTGGCCTACTACGCCGGGTTCGTGGTTTCGCTTGTGGCGTATCTGGCGCTCCGCGGCCGCCGACCGGTTGACCTCCAGTAAGGTAGAGGTCGCACGCTGGCAGGTGCCTACTTCTGGAGGGACCATGCCAGTAGCTGTTGTCACCGGCGCTTCCGCCGGTCTGGGCCGGGCGCTCGCCTCGGCTCTCGTCCGTCGCGATTGGACAGTGCTGGGCACCGGACGCGACCCGGGGACGCTGCGTGCGGCCGCCGCAGACCTCGGGTTCACCCCGGTGCCCGGCGACGTCACCGATCCCGCGCACCGCGCCCAGCTCGCCGAAGCCGCCGGATCCCGGCTCGACCTGCTCGTCAACAACGCCAGCACGCTCGGCGTCAGCCCGCTGCCGCCGCTGGCCGAGTATCCGCCGGACGAGCTGGAAACTGTCTTCCGCACCAACGTTTTCGCGCCGCTCGCGCTCGCCCGGCTGCTGTTGCCTGCGCTCGCCGCGGCAAAGGGAGTGCTGGTGAACATCAGCTCCGACGCCGCCGTGGAGGCGTATGAGGGCTGGGGCGGCTACGGGGCGGCGAAGGCCGCGTTGGACCACGTGAGCGCGGTGCTGGGCGTGGAAAACCCGGACATCGCGGTGTATTCCGTCGATCCTGGGGATCTGCGCACCGCCATGCACCAGGCCGCATTCCCCGGCGAGGACATCTCGGACCGGCCGCTGCCGGAGACCGCGGTACCGGCTTTCCTGCGGCTGCTGGAGGAACGTCCGGCGAGCGGCCGCTTCCGGGCAGCGGATCTGCAGGTGCAGTCATGACCGCACCGCGCACCCGGTTCGACCTGGCCGAGGACCGCAGCGCGTCCGCACCGCCCGAAGCGCGCGGCCTCGCCCGGGACGAAGTGCGGCTGCTCGCTGCCGGTCCGGAAGGCGTGCAGCATGCCGTTTTCCGTGATCTGGCAGCGTTCTTGAATCCCGGCGATCTGCTGTTGGTCAACACTTCCGGCACGCTGGCCGCCGCGGTCGACGCCGTCCGGGACGACCACGTCATCACCGTCCATTTCTCCACTGAGCTGGATGACGGCACCTGGGTGGTCGAGCTTCGCGCTCCCGGCGGCCCGCTCCTCGACGGATGCGCGGGGGAGCGGCTCAGGCTGCCCGCTGGCGCCGTTGTCACGTTGTGCGAGCCGCACGTCGCCGGGGCACAACGGTTGTGGCGCGCGAAGATCGAAGTAGAAGGCGAGGTCCCGCGGTATCTCGGGAAGGTCGGGCGGCCGATCCGCTACGGCTATGTTCCGCGCGCGTGGCCGTTGCCGAATTACCAGACGGTGTTCGCGCTCGATCCGGGTTCGGCGGAGATGCCGAGTGCGGCGCGGCCGTTCACTGCGGAATTGGTCACACAACTCGTCTCGCGCGGTGTGCTGTTCGCACCGATCTTGTTGCACACCGGCGTCTCGTCGCCGGAAGCCGGGGAACCGCCGTACGGTGAGCGATTTCGCGTTCCGGCCACGACTGCGGCGTTGGTCAATTGGGTGCGTGACCAGGGTGGACGCGTTATCGCAGTAGGGACAACGGCGGTGCGCGCGATCGAATCCGCCGCGAATCCCGGCGGACTCGTCACCGCGGCTGCGGGCTGGACCGAACTGGTTCTCGGCCCGGACCGGCCGGCACGCGCGGTCGACGGTTTGCTCACCGGCCTGCACGCGCCGGAGGCTTCCCACCTGCTGCTTCTCGAAGCGGTGGTGGGTCCGGAGCTGGTGCAGCGGGCTTACGACGCGGCGGTGCGACGGGAGTATCTGTGGCACGAGTTCGGCGATGTCTCGCTCCTGACAAGCAGGTGAGGCCCAGGCCTGTCAAGTAATCCCGCACAATTTCCCGGGATGCGGATGCATATGCAGTCTCGCGGGTGAACGTGTCATTCTCGCCCCGTTCCGCTGACCGCGAAAGGGCCATTTGTGCGTACATTTCCGCGAACCCGATTGCTCGCTTCCGCACTCGCCGCTGTGACGGTGCTCGGGGCGCTCGCTGGGTGCACCCGCGCGGACCGCACCGAGGCCGCGACCAACCAGGGCGCCGCCGGGGAGGTGCGCGTCGGCTTCTTCCCGAACGTGACGCACACGCCCGCGCTGATCGGGGTCAAGAAGAACTTCTTCGCGCAGAACCTCGGCGGCACCAAGCTCACGACACAGACGTTCAACGCCGGTCCGTCCGAAGTGAACGCGCTGCTCGGCGGTTCGCTCGACGTCGCGTTCATCGGCTCCGGGCCGGCGATCAACGCCTTCACCAAGTCCAAGGGCGCGATCCAGCTGGTGTCCGGCGCGGTCACCGGCGGCGCGCAGCTGGTGGTCAAGCCCGGGATCGCCTCGGTCGACCAGCTCAAGGGCAAGACGATCGCGACGCCGCAGCTGGCCAACACCCAGGACGTCGCGCTCAAGAAGTTCCTCGCCGAGAAGCACCTGACCGGCCAGGTCAACGTGACCAACCTGGACAACCCGAAGACGCTCGACGCGTTCCGCAAGGGCGAGGTCGACGGCGGCTGGCTGCCCGAACCGTGGTCGTCGCGGCTGATCGCCGACGCGGGCGCGAAGGTGCTGGTCGACGAGAAGTCGCTGTGGCCGCAAGGCCGGTTCCCGACGACCGTCGCGATCGTGCGCAGCGAATTCCTCAAGCAGCACCCGGACACCGTGCGCGCGCTGCTGAAGGGCGAGCTGCAGGCGATCGACTGGGCGAAGAAGAACCCGGCTGAGGCGAAGACCGTGGTCAACGGAGCGCTCAAGGAGCTGTCCGGCAGCTCGCTCAGCCCGGCCGTGCTCGACCGCGCGTTCGCGAACATCGAACTGACCACCGACCCGGTGCCCGCGCAGTTCCCGCAGCTGGCCAAGGACTCGGTGACCGCGGGCGTGGTCGACCAGGTGGTGGACCTCAAGGGGTTCGCCGACTTCGGCCCGCTCAACGAGGCACTCAAGGCGCAGCAGCTGCCCGCCGTCAACGCGCCCGAACTGGCCAAGTGACGTCCCGACCGGAAGGCGATCCGCGATGACCACCACGCTGGCCCGGCCAGTGACCGCCGCCGTCCACCTCGACCGCGTGGGCAAGGTGTTCGGCTCCGCCGGCAACGCCGTGACCGCGCTCGACGGGGTCGACCTCACCGTCGAACCGGGCGAGTTCGTCTGCCTGCTCGGGGCGTCCGGCTGCGGCAAGAGCACGCTGCTGAACCTCGTCGCGGGCCTCGACCAGCCGTCCGCCGGCGAGATCACTCTCACCACCTCACGGCCCGCGGTGATGTTCCAGGAGGCCGCGCTGATGCCGTGGCTGACCGCGTCCCGGAACGTGGAACTGCCGCTGCGGCTCGCTGGCTTCGGCCGTTCCGAGCGTCGGGAAAAGGCTGCTGAGCTGCTGGACCTGGTACGGCTGAGCGACGCGGCACGCAAGCGTCCGCACGAGCTGTCCGGCGGGATGCGGCAGCGGGTCGCGCTGGCCCGTGCGCTGGCCGCGACCCACCGCGTCGGCGGTGACGACGGCAACGCGCTGCTGCTCATGGACGAACCGTTCGCGGCGCTCGACGCGATCACCCGCGACGTGCTGCAGAGCGAGTTGCTGCGGGTGTGGCGCAGCACCGGTACGTCGGTGCTGTTCGTGACCCACGACGTGCGCGAGGCGGTCCGGCTCGGACAGCGCGTGGTGCTGCTGTCGTCGCGACCGGGCCGCGTGGTCCGCGAGTGGGACGACGTGCCGTCCGCCGACGCCGAACTGCTGGCCGAGGAGATCACGGCCGATCTGCGAAAGGTGATCAGCACCCATGCCGCAGCCTGATCAGGCGGCCCCCGAGCTCGACGAAGCCGTCGGCGCCGGCCTGGACCGGCTCGACACCCCCACCGGCGCGCGGCCGGCTTCGCTGCGCCGCCGGTTCGTGCGCGGATTCCTGCCGCCCGTCGGCGCGCTCGTGCTGCTGGTGATCCTCTGGCAGATCCTGTGGGCCGCCGCGTTCTGGCCGGAGACCACGCTGCCCGCGCCGCTGGACGTCTGGGCCGAGTTCTGGAGCACGGTCACCGACGGTTCGGTCTTCGGCTTCATCTGGACCTCCGTGCACCGCGCCGCTTTGGGTTTCGCCGCCGGGGTCGTGCTCGGCACGCCGCTGGGCATCCTGGTGGCGAAGGTCCGCGTGGTGCGCGCCGCGATCGGCCCGTTGCTGAGCGGGTTGCAGAGCCTGCCGTCGGTGGCGTGGGTGCCCGCCGCGGTGATCTGGTTCGGCATCAACGACGCGGCGATCTACTTCGTCGTGCTGCTGGGCTCGGTCCCGTCGATCGCGAACGGCCTCGTGTCCGGCATCGACCAGATCCCGCCGATCCTGCCGCGCGTCGGCAAGGTGATGGGCGCCGGCCGCCTCGCCGCGGCCCGGCACATCCTGCTGCCCGCCGCGCTGCCCGGGTTCCTGGCCGGGCTCAAGCAGGGCTGGGCGTTCTCGTGGCGTTCGCTGATGGCCGCGGAACTGATCGCGCGCTCGCCGAGCCTCGGCGTCGGGCTGGGGACGTATCTCAACGACGGGTCGTCGTACAACTCGATGCCCAAGGTGATCGCGGCGATTTTCCTGATTCTGTTCGTCGGAGTGGCGATCGAGCTGATCGTGTTCCGCCCGCTGGAACGGTCGGTGCTGCGCGCGCGGGGCCTGACGGCGTCACTCTGAGTACCTGCCCGAGCGCCGCTCGCGGGTGCCAGACAGAATGCTGGACCATGACTTCCGGGCTGTTCGCGCTGGCTTCCGCGCTCGTGTTCGTCGTACGGTTCGCGCGCGAGCCGCGGCGGGTCGGCAACGCGGTGTGGTTCCTGATCGCGCTCGGCTTCACCGGATTGTGGCTGCTGTCGTTTTTCAACCACGTCGAATGGGCGCAGGTCGCGATCATCGTGGTGGTGGCGCTCGTCGGCGGGCTCGGCGCTCTGGCACTGCCGTGGGCACTGATCGCGAACGGCGTCGTAATGCTGCGCCGGGAAGGACGGCGGCTCGCGAACCTGTTGTCGCTGCTGGCCGGGCTCGGTCTGCTCGCGGTGTTCGCTCTCGCGGTGAGCTCGCTAGTCTTCGACGATCAGCCGCTGCTGCGCGTGGCCGCGATGGCGGTGCTGCTCGTGACCGGTTATCTGGCGTTCCTGTTCACGGCCCTGCTGCTGTACTCGATCCTCTACAGCCGGGTCACCCGCCGCGCCAGTGCCGGAGCCGTAGTCGTCCTCGGCTCCGGGCTGCAGGGCGACCGAGTGCCGCCGCTGCTGGCCAGCAGGCTCGACCGCGCGGTGCAGGTGCAGCAGCGGTCGCCGGGCGCGTTACTGGTGGTGTCCGGCGGGCAGGGCGCGGACGAACTGACGTCGGAAGCGGACGCGATGGCGCGGTACCTCCTCGCGGCGGAGGTCCCGGCGGAGCAGATCGTGCTGGAAGACCGGGCGACGACCACGAGCGAAAACCTGCGATTCAGCGTCGCTTTGCTTGCGCAGCGGGGGTTTTCCGGGCCGATCCTGGCGGTGACGAACAACTACCACGTGTTCCGGACCGCGGTACTGGCGCGGCAGCTGGGATTGCGGCTCAACGTGATCGGCGCGAAGACGGCGTCGTATTTCGTGCCGAGCGCGTTCTTGCGGGAGTTCGTCGCACTGCTGCTGGAGTACCGGAAGACGAACGCGGCGGCGTTGCTGTTCTTGGGCGTGGGGCCGTTTTTGCTGTACCTGATGAGCTGATCAGACGGCGCGCACCTGGATCGCACGCCAGTGGCAGCCGTCCTGCTCGGCCCGTTCGACGGTGAACCGCACCTGGTCGCCCGCGGTCAGGAACCGGAACCCCTCGGCCTCGATCATCGAGTAATGCGCCCAGATCGGCCCGTCGACGGCCGCCGATTCGAGGATGCCCCAGCCCTCGTCGACTTCCCAGCGCACGACCTTCCCGAGATGTTCCACGACGGCCAGCTTAGGCAAGGACCGCCGTGCCGCACAGGGAATTACGGCACGGCGATCTTCTTCGGGCAGGATGGGCGGCATGTTTTCGACGAGTCGGGCCCTGGTTGCCAGAGGGTTGGCCGAGTACGGCGAAGAGGCGGTGGCCGAGTGGGTTTCCGGATGCGATGACGACGACTTCCATCGGGTGTGCGGCGTCGCGGACTGGCTTCTGTCGGACCCGTCCGGCTGTCTGCCCGAGGCTGGGTTCACGCCGGTGGCTGCCTCCTCGATCGCCGCGGTTTTCGTGCATGACGGGCATCCCAGGAAGCTCGCCAGGTCCCGGAGGCGGAAGCTTCCGGAGCTGTCCAGGGAGGAAGCTCTGAAACTGTCTTTTTCCGGTTCTCCGAGTTCGCGTGACTTGGCGGCAAAAGGCAATTTCTACGGGGTGACCGAGGAATTCAAGGCGTTCTGGCAGCAGGCGCGGCGTCCGGGGCGTGCATGATCTCGGCAACAAGAGGCTTTATTCGACGATACCTTATCGAGTACGGCGAGGACACCGCGGCGGAGTGGGTCGTTTCGTGTACCGACGACGAACTGCTTCGGCTGGGCTGCATCGCTGGCTGGGTCTCGCACAACGGCCCGTCGACGCCTTCCGGCGCGGGAATGATGTTCTGCAAGGCGTTGGCGATCGGCGCGGTGTGCGTGCACGACGGGAAGCCGCGGAAATTGGCGCGGGCTCGGCGGAAGAAGCTGCCGGAGTTGTCGGAGGAGGAGCGTCGCCGCATTCGTGCGGAGGATTATCTGTACGCTTTGTCGTTGGAAATTCCGCAGGATTACGGCATTACGGACGAAATCAAGGAATTCTGGGCGGATCCCGGGCCGGTGCGGGTGAAGGCGACGTTACGGGCGTCCAACGGCGTCCAGGTGAAAGGCGTGGCCGAGGACAACGTCGTCGCTGTGTTGGAAGCGATGGCACGGGATGGGAACGCAGTCGTGGCCAGCGACGCCGATCCGGACAACGTCTTTATTCAGGTGTGGCTTCGCGACAACGGCGTGTACCAGCTGGAATACCGGGACGGGAAGCCGACCAGTCATTACCAGACGCTGACTGTCTCGCGGGACAAGGTCGCCGCCGCCATCGTGGGATGGCTTGCCGACGACGACTCCTGGAAAGAAGCGTTCCAGTGGAAGGACATCGGCGACTGGTTCGCCTGATTTCCTCCGCACAGCAAAGCGGGCCGGAGACCTGATCTCCGACCCGCCCAGTGCACAACTCAGGAGTCTGACTGACGCCGTCCGCTCGAGCCGTTGCGGCGGTTTCGCGGCGGCTGGCCCGATCCGCGACGGTCGGCGCCAGCAGCGCGACGCCCAGCGCCCTCCGCGCCGCGGCGACCGGCACCCGTACCGCGGCGCTGGTCTTCCCGGCGGGCCTGGCCTGGCTGCCGTTCCGTGGAACGGGCCTCGCCGCCCTGTCGAGGTCCGCCGCGGCCGCCGGAGCGGCGGGGCTGCGAACCAGTCCGCGCGCCGAGTCCGCCTCGGTTTTCCGAGGGGGCGCCGCGGCGGCGGCCGGTGCCCGGTGCGGCACCCGACGCGGTGACCGTCTTCGGGCGGTTGTCCACCACGGGGCGACGCGGCGAAGCGGTGAACGAGCGGTCCCCAGGGGCGAGTTCGGCCAGCAGCGGATGCGTCGGCGAGATCCGCGTGGTGGTCGGCGAGATCCCGGCCTTGCGGGTCAGCGCACGGACGTCCGAGACCTGCTCATCGGTCATCAGCGTCACCACGGTGCCCGACGCGCCCGCCCGGGCGGTGCGGCCGGAGCGGTGCAGGTACGCCTTGTGCTCGACCGGCGGGTCGGCGTGGATCACCAGCGTGACGTCGTCCACGTGGATGCCGCGGGCGGCGATGTCGGTGGCCACCAGGGTTTTCGCGGTGCCGGACGAGAACGCTTCCAGGTTGCGCGTGCGCGCGTTCTGGCCGAGGTTGCCGTGCAGTTCGACCGCGGGGACGCCGCTCGCGACGAGTTTGCGGGTGAGGGCCTTCGCGCGGTGCTTCGTGCGGGTGAAGACCAGGGTGCGGCCGGGAGCCGCGGTCAGGTCGACCAGTACCGGCAGGCGGTGGGTTTCCTCGAGGTGCAGCACGTGGTGCGTCATCGTCGAGACCGGGGACTGCGCCGAGTCGACGCTGTGCAGCATCGGGTCGTTCATGAAGCGCTTCGCGAGCACGTCGATGCCGTTGTCGAGGGTCGCGGAGAACAGCAGGCGCTGGCCGCGCTCGGGGGTGGCCGCCATGATGCGGCGGACCTCGGGCAGGAAGCCCAGGTCGGCCATGTGGTCGGCCTCGTCGAGGACGGTGATCTCGATTTTGTCCAGCTTCGCTTCGCCGGAGCGCATGTGGTCGGCGAGCCGGCCGGGGCAGGCGACGACGATGTCGACGCCGTCGCGCAGGCGGGTGATCTGCGGGTTCGCGCTCACGCCGCCGAAGATCGTGGTGGCCTTGAGGCCGAGCGGGCGCGCCAGCGGCACGATCGCGGCCTCGATCTGGGTGGCCAGTTCGCGCGTCGGGGCGAGGATCAGCGCCCGCGGACGGCCGGGGCGGCGCCGCGTGGGCCCGGCGGCGAGGCGGGCCAGCACGGGCAGCACGAAGCCGTAGGTCTTGCCGGAGCCGGTGCGGCCGCGGCCGAGCACGTCACGGCCCGCGAGCGTGTGCGGGAGCGTGGCGGCCTGGATCGGGAAGGGCTCGGTGACGCCCTGTGCGGCGAGCGCGTCGACAAGAGTCTTGGGCAGGCCGAGTTCGGTGAAAGTCGTCATGGGTTGGTGCGGACGCGACGGCGTCCCGTATCTCCGTACGTAGCGCGGTTGTCCTGCCCGGCGCGGCCTCGGGTGGCTGCGGCGCGTGGTCGTCGACAACAGTGAAACGCGGTCCGAGGCAGAACTGAGCGGACCGCATCGCCCACTATACCGTCCCAAGATCCAGCGGGCTACGTGATATCGCCCGCAGGCCGCCACGCGCGAACCGACGAAGCGGGCACGCGATGTTCGTCCGTTTCCACCATCGCCGCCGCACACGCGGGTGCGAGGCTGGCCGCATGAGCACAGACGAACTCCGGGGACTGCTGGCGGAATGGGCGCGAGAAGCGAAAGTTCCCGGCGTCTCGGCCGGAATTTTCCACGAGGGCACGGAAACCCTGCTGACCGCGGGAGTGTCCAGTGTGGACACGGGTGCGCCGGTCGACGACGGCACCCTGTTCATGATCGGCTCCACCAGCAAGACGTTCGCTGCCGCCGCGGTGCTCGTGCTGGTCGAGGACGGCGTGCTCGAACTGGACCGGCCGGTGGTCGAATACCTCCCGGAGCTGAGGCTCGCCGACCCGCTCGCCACCAAGACGGTGACGCTGCGCCACCTCCTCACGCATTCGTCCGGCTTCCTCGGCGACATCGAGGTCGACACCGGATGGGGCGACGACGCGCTCGCCCGCGCCGTGGAGCAGTTCGCCGAACTGCCGCAGGTGTTCCCGGTCGGCGAGGTGTTCTCCTACTGCAACGCCGGCTTCCTGTTGGCCGGCCGCGTCGCCGAGGCGGTGTCCGGCGGCACTTACGAGGACCTGGTCCGCACCCGGCTGCTCGAACCGCTCGGGATGACCGACTCGTACTTCCAGCCCTGGGAGGTGCTGACCCGGCGGCACGCGGTCGGGCACGCGCTGCGCGAGGACGGCCCGGCGGTCGCGCACACTGTCGGCATCTCGCGGGCCGAAGCCGCGGCCGGCGGCCTCTGGTCGACCGCCCGCGACCAGCTGAAATGGGCTCGATTCCAGCTGACCGGCGCGGACGTGCTGAGCGACGAGACCCGCCGCCTCATGCACGCCGCGCAGCGCACGGGCGCGCTGCCGTTCGAGGAGGTCGGGCTGTCCTGGCTGCGGCTGAGCCACGGCGACGCCCAGGTGGTGCGGCACGGCGGCAACATCAGCAACCTGCAGCTGTCGGAGTTCGTGATGGTGCCGAGCGAGAACCTCGCGGTCACCGTCCTCACCAACAGCGCGGGCGGCGGCACGCTCGGCCCGCGGATCGTCGACTGGTGCCTGGAGAACGTGGCTGACCTGCCGAAACCGGGCGGTCGTCCGACCCGGGCAGTCGACCCGGGCGACTGCCCTGGACGGTATCGGACCGGCTCGCTCATCTTCGAAATCACCGAACGCGACGGCTCGCTCTGGGCGCAGATGATCCTCGACACCGAGGATCCGGACATCCTCTCCGCGCCGCCGTTCGAGGTCGTCTTCGTCGACGACGACGTGCTCGCCCGCGCCTCCGACACCAGCAGGCCGAGCGCCCGTTTCCGGCGCGACGGCCACGGCCGGGTGGACGCGGTGGAGTTCGGCGGCCGCACCGCGCTAAAGTTACCGGGCAGTAATATCGGCTGACCTGGAGATGCGATGAGCGAAACGGCGACAGCGCTGCTGAACCCGCGCGACTACGACGCCCGGAAGTTCGACCCGGAGACCCAGCGGCTGCTGCGGGCGACGATCGACTGGTTCGAAGCGCGCGGCAAACGCCGTCTCGCGCAGGCGTACCACGACCGCGAGTTCTACGCCGACTTCCTGGAGTTCGCGGGCAAGGAAGGCCTGTTCGCCACGTTCCTCACCCCGGCCGCGGATTCCGCGGGCGACCCGGACAAGCGCTGGGACACCAGCCGGATCGCCGCGCTGGCGGAAATCCTCGGCTTCTACGGCCTCAACTACTGGTACCCGTTCCAGGTCACCGTCCTTGGCCTCGGACCGGTGTGGCAGAGCGGGAACGCGGCCGCGCGCAAGCGTGCCGCGGAGGCGCTCGCCGAGGGCGGCGTCGGCGCGTTCGGACTGTCCGAAAAGGAGCACGGCGCGGACATCTACTCGTCCGACCTCGTGCTCACCCCGGACGGCGAGGGCGGCTACCGCGCGAACGGGTCGAAGTACTACATCGGCAACGGGAACTGCGCGCGCACCGTTTCGGTGTTCGGCCGGATCGACGGCGTCGAAGGACCCGAGCAGTACGTGTTCTTCTACGCCGATTCCGAGCACCCGAACTACCACGTCGTGAAGAACATCGTGCCGTCGCAGATGTACGTCGCGGAGTTCCGGCTCGAGGACTACCCGGTGCGCGCCGAGGACATCCTCCACACCGGAGCGGAAGCCTTCAGCGCCGCGTTGAACACGGTCAACATCGGCAAGTTCAACCTGTGCTTCGGCGGCATCGGGATGGCGACGCATTCGCTGTACGAGGGGATCACGCACGCGCAGAACCGGATCCTGTACGGCAACCCGGTCACCGATTTCCCGCACGTGCGCCGCGAATTCGTCGAGGCGTACGCGCGGCTGACCGGGATGAAGCTGTTCTCCGACCGCGCGATCGACTACTTCCGCTCGGCGAACCAGCAGGACCGCCGCTACCTGCTGTACAACCCGATCACCAAGATGAAGGTGACCACCGAGGCGCAGAAGGTGATCGGGCTGGTCGCGGATGTCGTGGCGGCCAAGGGTTTCGAGGCCGACACCTACCTCGCGATGGCCAAGAACGACATCGACGGCCTGCCCAAGCTGGAGGGCACGGTCGCGGTGAACCTCGCGCTGATCGCGAAGTTCATGCCCGCGTACCTGTTCGCGCCGCAGGAGTACCCGGCGGTGCCGACCCGCGACGACGCCTCCGACGACGACTTCCTGTTCCGCCAAGGCCCGGCGCGCGGGCTGTCGAAGATCCGGTTCCACGACTGGAAACCGGCGTACGAGAACGCGAAGCACCTGCCGAACGTCGCCCGCTTCACCGAGCAGGCAGGCGTGCTGGTGCGGCTGCTTTCCGAAGCGACGCCGGACGAGGCGCAGCAGAAAGACCTGGACTTCGGCCTCGCACTGACCGAACTGTTCACGCTCGTCGTGTACGGGCAGCTGATCCTGGAGCAGGCTGAGCTGACCGGCGTGTCAGACGATGTGCTGGACCAGCTGTTCGCGGTGCTGGTGCAGGACTTCAGCGTCGCCGCGGTCGATCTGCACGGCAAGTCGAGCTCCACGGAGAAGCAGCAGGAACTCGCACTGGCCGGGTTGCGGAAGCCGGTCGTGGATGTCGAGCGGTTCGGTCGCGTGTGGGAAAAGGTGCGCGAGCTTTCCGGCGCGTACGAGATGAATCCCTGAGCCAAGACAACGAAAACGGCCTCCCGAGCAGTTCGGGAGGCCGTTTTCCGTTGAGCTACTTGCCGAATCCGGCGCGCCGCAGCGCGTCCGCCATCGCGCCGCCGCCCCCGGAGTCACGACGATCCCGGCCGCCGCCGCGCTGCTGCGGCTGGTTCCGGCGCTGACCGCCGCCGCCCTGACCGCCGCCACCGCCGCCCTGGCCGCGATCACGTCCGCCGCCACCGCCGCGGTTGTTGCCCGCGCCGGGCTCGTCGTCCAGGCGCAGCGTCAGCGAGATCCGCTTGCGCGGCACGTCGACGTCCAGCACCTTCACCTTGACGATGTCGCCCGGCTTCACGACGTCGCGCGGGTCCTTCACGAAGTTCTTCGACAGCGCCGAAACGTGCGCGAGACCGTCCTGGTGCACCCCGACGTCGATGAACGCGCCGAACGCGGCCACGTTCGTCACCACGCCCTCCAGACGCATGCCCGGCTTGAGGTCGCCGATCTTCTCGACGCCCTCGGCGAAGGTCGCGGTCTTGAACGCCGGACGCGGGTCGCGGCCCGGCTTCTCCAGCTCGGACAGGATGTCGGTGACCGTCGGGAGCCCGAAGGTGTCGTCGACGAACTCCGTGGGCTTCAGCGCCTGCAGGGTCCGGGCGTTGCCGATCAGCTCGCGGATGCCGGTGCCGGTGCGGTCGAGGATCCGCCGCACCACCGGGTACGCCTCCGGGTGCACCGAGGACGCGTCGAGCGGGTCGTCGCCGTCCGGGATCCGGAGGAAGCCCGCGCACTGTTCGAACGCCTTCGGGCCGAGCCGCGCGACGTCCTTGAGCGCGGTCCGCGAGCGGAACGGGCCGTTGGAGTCGCGGTGCGCCACGATGTTCTCCGCGAGCGAGGTCGTGATGCCCGAAACCCGGGTCAGCAGCGGGGCGGACGCGGTGTTCACGTCCACGCCGACCGCGTTCACGCAGTCTTCGACCACCGCGTCCAGCGAACGCGACAGCGACACCTCGGACAGGTCGTGCTGGTACTGGCCGACGCCGATCGACTTCGGGTCGATCTTCACGAGTTCGGCCAGCGGGTCCTGCAGCCGGCGCGCGATCGAGACCGCGCCGCGCAGCGAGACGTCCATGCCCGGCAGTTCCTGCGAAGCGAACGCCGAAGCCGAGTACACCGACGCGCCCGCCTCGGAGACCACGGCCTTGGTGAGCTTCAGCTCCGGGTGCTTCTTGATCAGCTCGATCGCCAGCTTGTCGGTCTCGCGGGAGGCGGTGCCGTTGCCGATCGAGATCAGGTCGACGTTGTGCTTCCCGGCCAGCACGGCCAGCTCCGCGATCGACTGGTCCCACTTGTTCGCCGGCTGGTGCGGGTAGATGACGTGGGTGTCGACGACCTTGCCGGTCGCGTCGACCACGGCCACCTTGACGCCGGTGCGGAAGCCCGGGTCGAGGCCCATCGTCGCGCGGGTGCCCGCCGGGGCGGCCAGCAGCAGGTCGCGCAGGTTCGCGGCGAACACGCGCACGGCGTCGTCCTCGGCCGACTGGCGCAGCCGCATCCGCAGGTCGATGCCCAGGTGCAGGAGGATCTTCGTGCGCCAAGCCCAGCGCACGGTGTCGCCGAGCCACTTGTCGGCCGGACGGTCCTGCTGGCTGATGCCGAACCGGGCGGCGATGAGCTGCTCGTACTCGGTCGGGCCGACGCGCGGCGGGGCGTCCTCGGCGACCGGTTCGGAAGGCTCCATCGACAGGTCGAGGATCTCTTCCTTCTCGCCGCGGAGCATCGCGAGGATCCGGTGCGAGGGGAGCTTCGTGTAGGGCTCGGAGAAGTCGAAGTAGTCGGAGAACTTGGCCCCGTCGGTCTCCTTGCCCGCGCGGACCTTCGACGCCAGGTGGCCCTCGGTCCACATCTTCTCGCGCAGCTCGCCGATCAGGTCGGCGTCCTCGGCGAAGCGCTCGACCAGGATGGCGCGCGCGCCGTCGAGGGCGGCCTGCGCGTCCGCGACGCCCTTGTCCGCGTCGACGAACACCGCGGCGGCCGCCTGCGGATCGGTCGACGGGTCGTTCAGCAGGCCGTCGGCCAGCGGCTCCAGGCCGGCCTCACGGGCGATCTGCGCCTTGGTGCGCCGCTTCGGCTTGTAGGGCAGGTAGATGTCCTCCAGCCGCGACTTCGTGTCCGCGGCGAGGATCTGCGCCTCGAGCGCCTCGTCCAGCTTGCCCTGGCTCCGGATGGACTCCAGGACCGCGGCGCGGCGCTCGTCGAGCTCGCGCAGGTAGCGCAGCCGCTCCTCGAGCGTGCGCAGCTGCGCGTCGTCCAGCTCTCCGGTGACTTCCTTGCGGTACCGGGCGATGAACGGCACCGTGGACCCCTCGTCGAGGAGGGTCACGGCGGCCTTGACCTGCCCTTCGCGCACCCCCAGCTCTTCGGCGATCCGCTGCTCGACCGACTGCACGCTCAAAACCAGGCTCCTGCTTCGTCTCGGGTTGCTCCGAGCCTGCATTGTGCCGCTGCCCGCCCGGCCCGGTGCGGATGGCCCGCCGAAGCACCTCCGGAAGTTCCTTGACATCTGTATTGGTCTAGTCCATTTTGAGGTGATCTGGCTCACTGCCCCTGCGGAGGTCTGCCCGTGTCCCCACACCCGTCCCCCCGGCGGCTGCCTGCCCTGGTGTCCCTGCTGGCCTCGGTCGCGCTCGCGCTCGGAGTCACGCTGGCCCTCGGCACCACCAGCGCGTCGGCCGCGAACATCCTCGCCAATCCCGGCTTCGAGAGCGGCTCGCTCTCCGGCTGGACCTGCACCGGCACCTCGTCGGTCGTCTCGACCCAGGCACACGACGGCAGCCACTCGCTGAGCGCGGCGCCCTCCGGTTCCGACACCGGGCAGTGCTCCCAGCAGGTCACCGTGCAGCCCAACACCGCGTACAAGCTGTCCGCGTGGGTCCAGGGCAGCTACGTCTACCTCGGCGTCTCCGGTTCGGCCGTGCAGAACACCTGGACGCCCGGAGCGACCGGCTGGCAGCAGCTCAGCCTGAGCTTCACCACCGGCTCGTCCACGAGCCTCACGGTGTACCTGCACGGCTGGTACGGCCAGCCCGCCTACCTCGCCGACGACGTCAGCCTCGACGGCCCGGGCACCCCGCCCACGACCTCCACTTCGCCGACGACGCCCACGACCCCGACCACTCCGCCGACGACCACCACGACCAGCACTCCGCCGCACAACGGCGACCTGCCGAAGCACATCCTCACCGGCTACTGGCAGAACTTCGACAACGGCGCGAAGACCCTGAAACTCGCTGACGTGCCCACGACGTACAACGTCATCGCGATCGCCTTCGCCGACGCCACCACGACGCCCGGCGCGGTGAGCTTCACGCTCGACCCGGCGTTGTCGTCGAAACTCGGCGGCTACACCGACGCGCAGTTCCGCGCGGACATCAAGACTGTGCAGGCGCGCGGCCAGAAGGTGATCATCTCGGTCGGCGGCGAGAAGGGCACGATCAGCGTCGGCGACAGCCAGTCGGCGAGCAACTTCGCCAACTCGGTGAAGCAGCTGATCTCGACCTACGGCTTCGACGGCGTCGACATCGACCTGGAGAACGGCATCAACGCCACCTACATGGGGCAGGCGCTGCGCAGCATCCACGGCGGCGGCGGCTCGGTGATCACCATGGCGCCGCAGACGATCGACATGCAGTCCACCCAGGGCGGCTACTTCCAGCTGGCGCTGAACGTCAAGGACATCCTCACCGTCGTCAACATGCAGTACTACAACTCGGGCGCGATGAACGGCTGCAACGGGAACGTCTACTCCCAGGGCACCGTCGACTTCCTCACCGCGCTCTCGTGCATCCAGCTGCAGGGCGGACTGCGGGCCGACCAGGTCGCGTTCGGGCTGCCGTCCTCGGGCTCGGCGGCGGGCGGCGGGTACCAGTCGCCGTCGAACGTCGTGTCGGCGATGAACTGCATGGCCAAGGGCACCGGCTGCGCTTCGTTCAAGCCCTCGGCGACGTATCCGGAGTTCCGCGGCGCGATGACCTGGTCCATCAACTGGGACGCGTCGAACGGCTACTCCTTCGCCACCACGGTCAGCGCGGGCCTGAAGAACCTGCCCTGATCGAACGCACCAGGTAGTCGGCCGGGTCGAGTGCCCTGGTCCGGCGGTCGTATTCGGTGACCAGCCCGGGCCAGTTGGTGCTCACCCGGCCGTTCTCCTGCCGGTACCAGCTGGTGCACCCGCTCCAGACGCTGTGCGAGAGCCGCGCCTGCACCTCGCGGTCGTAGCGCTCCTCGACCTCGGCGCGCACCTCCAGCGACGCCACGCCCGGCCGGGCGAGGTGCTCGACGGCCTGGCGGAGGTAACGGGCTTGCCGTTCGATCATGTAGATGATCGAACCCGCGCCGAGGTTCGTGTTGGGGCCGTAGACGCAGAACAGGTTCGGGAATCCCGGCACCGTCATGCCGAGGTACGCCCGCGCGCCGCCGCTCCACGCCTCGGCCAGCGACCGTCCGTCGCGGCCGAACACCTTCATCGGGCCGAGGAATTCCGTCGCCTTGAACCCGGTGCCGTAGATCAGCACGTCCGCCTCGTGCTCGACGCCGTCCGCGGTGCGCACGCCGCGCGGGGTGATCTCCTTGATCGAGGACGTTTCGACCGACACGTTCGGCTGGGCGAGCGCGGGCAGGTAGTCGTTGGTGAACAAGATCCGCTTGCAGCCCAGCGGATAGTCCGGCTTGACCTTGCGGCGCAACGTGCGGTCCTTGAGATGACGGCGGCGCAGTTGAGCGGTGCGCAGTTCGAAGGCCTTGGTCAGCACCGGGTGCCGCGTCATGCCGTAGGTCGCGTACTCGGCGAGCAGGAAGATCCGCGCGCGGCCGAACAGCTGCGTCTTCGGCAGGCGGCGGAAAAGCCGCTTCTGCCAGGCTTTGTAGCGGCCGTCGTTCTTGGCCATGATGTAGGGCGGCGTGCGCTGGAAGACCGTGACGTGCGCGGCTTCCTTGCGGATCTCCGGCACGAACTGGATCGCGCTCGCACCGGTGCCGATCACCGCGATCCGCTTGCCCGCCAACGGGATTTCGTGATTCCACTCCGCGGAGTGGAAGGCCGCTCCCGCGAAGGTTTCGCGGCCGGGGATCGACGGCAAGGCGGGCCGGGAAAGCTGGCCGACGGCGGGCACGAAGACGTCCGCCTCGAAGGTTTCGCCCTGTGCGGTCTCGACGCGCCAGCGGCCGTTGTCGTAGGTCGCGGACGTGACCTCGCGGCCGTACCGGATGTGCGGTTCGATGCCGTATTTCGCGATCACGCGCTTGAGGTAGGCGTGGATGTCCGGCTGCATCGCGTACCGCTTCGGCCAGTCCGGATTGGGCTCGAAGGAGAACGAATACAGCGGCGACGGGATGTCGCAGGCCGCGCCGGGGTAGGTGTTCTCGCGCCACACGCCGCCCGGTTCGGCCGCCCGCTCGAGGATCGTGACGTTCGGGAAACCGGCGCGCTTCAGCTCGATCGCGGCGCCGATTCCGCCGAACCCGGTGCCGACGATCAGCACCGACGGGGTGTCGTCCATAGGCCGAAGTTACGCAGGCGGCCGCCGGTGCGGAAGGCACGAACGGCCACTCGATCGAGAATTCCGGCCAGCGGACGCGGCTACCCGGGCACGACCTGGACCTCGTGCGTCTTGCCGGGCTCGGCCCACGCGAGTAGCTTCCGCGCGGAGCTTTCCAGCGCTGCGGTGTCGCGTTTCGCGAGCCGTTCGAACGGCGTGAGGACCATCGTCGCCGACGCGCGGTTGGTGGTGGTCTCCCAGATTCCCCGGACCTGGCCGTCGACCAGCAGGGTGCCTTTGACCAGGCCGTTGATGGTGATCACGCGTTTGCGGTGCTCGTCGCTGATCATCCGCGTGCGGTCGGCGTAGGACAGCAGCGTCTGGTCGAACGGACTGAGCAGCCTGGTCGGCGCGGGCGTGTCCTCGTCGGGCAGCGTCGCGTCCGGCAGGTCGTAGAGCGTGCGTCCTTCGGGGTCGAGGTACGTGCGCAGGTCCATCTCCTCGACCACCTCGCCGAGCTTCGTGACGCCAGCCCAGGCCTGCACGTCAGCCACCGTCGCCGGACCGAACGCGGCGAGATAGCGGCGGACCAGTTCGGCGGCGGACTGCTCCGGCGCGTCGACGCCGTCGAGCCAGTGGTCCGCGACCTGATAGGTGGGCTGCCCGGCCTTGCCCCACACGCCGCGCGGCGGGATCTGCACGAGCGGCAGGATGGCGCGGACCAGGAACATCAGCGATCCGGCCGGCGTCTCCGGATAGTGCTCGACCAGTGCTTTGCCGAGCTGATCGCTCGAATACGGCCGCTCGCGCAGCAGCTCGCTGGTCGTCTTCGCCACCGCGTCGTGGTCGAGTTTGGACAGCGGTTCCCGATGCTGGTTGGCCGCGGTCAGGGCGCGGTCCATGACGATCTGCACCAGCGGCCGCCACGCGAGCGCGTCCGCGGCCGGGACGAGGTGCACCGTGCCGCGCATCAGCACCATCCGCACCACGCGGCGGTCGAGCAGCAGGCTCGCGAGATCGTCCGGCTGGAAGCCCTGCAACCGGCACCACAGCGCGTAATACGGCGGGAACGGCGCTTGCGCTTGCAGCCCGGCGAGGTGGGTGACGGCGTCGAGCACCGGCATCTTGGCGGGCTTCAGGAGCAGTTGCCGGTGGAGGGTGGCGCGGTTGAGGACTCGGTGGGAAAGGTGCACGGCGGGAGCTTAACGAGCAACCCGGACAGTTTTGGCCCTCGAACGCACGCGGGCGGGCAGTTGATCCATAATTCCGGCCATGGCCGAGCTAGCCGCACCCGCCATCCGCGACTGGGACTACCCGCGCGGCACGGCGAGTGTGCTGCTCATGCACCGCTTTGCCGAGGAACGAGGCGTCTCGCTGCCCGGAGTGCCGGTCGAGGACCTGCGCGCGCCGGATCGGCAGCTCGACGCGCGGCAGGAGCTGGCCGTCGTGCGGGCATTGCTGTCCACGCTCGGCTCGGGGGACGACGTCGCGCTCAGCCTCGGCTGCCGGTACCGCGCGACGACGTTCGGCATCTTCGGTTTCGCCTGCATCAGCAGCCCGACGATGCGCGACGCGATGGTGTTCGCGTTGCGCTACCTGGATTTGTCCTTCACCTTCTGCATTCCGCACGTCCAGCTGGACGCCGCCGGACTCCGCCTGGTGCTGGACGATTCGCGGGTGCCGGACGACGTCGCCCGGTTCCTCGCGCTGCGCGACCTGTCCGCGATCTGCACCGTCATGCGGGACCTGCTGCCGGAGATCTCCTTGGAACGCCTGGAGTTCCGCTTCCCGTCGTCGTCCTTTGTGGACTCTTATCGGACGGCCTTCGGCGTCGCCCCGATCTTCGGCGCGGCCGAACACCGGGTCACCCTCGATCCGGAGCTGCTGAACCTTCCGCTGCCGCAGGCCAACGAGCAAACCGTCGCGTTGTGCGCCGCGCAGTGCGACGCTCTCGTCGCCCGCCGCCGCACGCGCTCGGGCGTCCCGCAGCTGGTGCGCGAACGACTGGTGCGGCTCGGCGGCGCGGACGCCGGGATGGACGAGATCGCCCGTCAGCTCACCCTCAGCACGCGAACCCTGCGACGGCGGCTGACCGAGGCGGGTACCGGCTACCGGCAACTGCTGGACGAAGTCCGGCAGACGCTCGCGGAAGAAATGCTCGACACCGGCGTGCTGTCCGTCGACGACGTCGCCCTGCGCCTGGGCTACGCCGAAGCGTCGAGCTTCATCTACGCCTTCAAACGCTGGACCGGGACGACTCCGGCCGCGTACGCCCGCCGCAACCGTTAGTTCTTTTGCGCCAGTACCGCCGGGTAGGTGACTTCCAGCAGCTGCACCAGCGATTCCACCAGGAACGCGCGCAGTTCGGCCCGCTCCAGCGTGCCGCGGACGAGCCATTCCCGGGACGCGGCGCGCAACATCCCGCCGTACGCGCGGATCATCGCCCGCAGCTGCGGATGCCCGTTCTCGGGCAGCTGGGCGGCGGCGAGGACGCGGTCGGCGGCGATCTCGTCCGCCTCGCGCATGATCCGCTCGACCTCCGGGTCGTGCGCCGCGTCGATCACGGTCAGCCAGGCGTCGCGGTTGCGTTCCACGACGTCGATCCACCGGTCGATGCCGACCTCGAGGCGCAGCCGGGGCGGGCCGTCCGGCAGCGCGTCGACGACCGGGGCGGGCACGATCGTCATCTGCCGCACCACTTCGAGGTACAGCTCGCGTTTGCCGCCGAAATAGTGGTTGATCAGCGGCCGGGCGACTCCCGCGGCGGCCGCGATGTCCGAAGTGGACACCGAGGAGTAGCTGCCGGCGCCGAAGCACCGCCGGGCCGCGGCGAGGATCTCGGCGCGGCGCTGCGCGGGGTCCAGCCGCCGCCGAGATCCGCTGTTCACCGGGCCAGCCTCGCCGCCGGGCGAGGTCGTTGTCAACACGCCTGCGAAGCGCCCGGCGGCGTCGGCGCCGGATGCCGTTACCCAACCGGAACAACCGGCCGGTAACTCCGCCCGCCCCGGGCGCGACCTTCAGCCGGGGGACGTGGGGCGAGCGGGAGCGGGCGATGGACGGCACGGACCAGCAGCCGCGGCCGTCCGGCCGATGGGTCGGGGTGCGGTTGCACTACCGGCATGTGCGGATGGACGACCGGCCGTGCGCGACCGGCTGCCCGGAGGACGAGCTGACGGTTTCGTATCCGGGGATACTGATCAGCAGCTACGACGACGGCGAACTGGTGGAGGAACGCTGGGTGCCGCTGGGCGCGGACCCGAGCGAGGACGACGACGAGGCCCTGATCGAACAGCTGCGCGCGGCGCTGTGGTGGCAGCTGGGCGAGACTCAGGCGGATAGCTGAAGCACGCCGACGGCCGTGCGGGCAACCCCGCACGGCCGTCGGCGGACTGTCCACAAGAGACGGACGGTGGCTCCGCCTTACGCTCCTGACCCGGTGACCGCCCGGTCGGCCGCTTCCGTCTTCTCCCGCAGGTCCACGCCCCGGGTCTCCGGCAGCGTGAACACCACCAGCGCGCTGATCACCATCAGCACGATCCCGTAGACGATGAACAGCGACGGATGTCCGTTACCGGCGAACAGCGTCTGCAAGTACGGCGCTGTGCCGCCGAACGCCGCGACCGCGATCGAGTACGGGACTCCGACGCCGACCGCGCGGATGCGGGTCGGGAAGATTTCCGCGTAGACCGCCGGGCCGATGGAGGAGAACCCGGCCATGAAGATCAGTGCGATCGACATCGCCACGAACAGCTGCCACGCCTCGTGCCCGACCATCGCGTTCAGCGGGAAGCTCAGCAGGAGCAGGCCCGCGATCGCGATGAACAACACCGGCTTGCGGCCGATGCGGTCGGACACGATTCCCCACAGCGGCAAGGCGATCAGGAAGACCACGTTCGCGAACACGCCCGCCCACAGCGCGCCGGTCGGCGGGACGCCGCGCACGGTGATCGCGTACGACGGCGCGGCGACGGCCCACATGTAGTAGATGACCGTCGCGCCGACCGTCAGGCCGATGACCTGGGCGAGCAGCTTCGGGTTCTGCTTGATCGTCTGCCAGATCTGGCCCTTTTCCTTCCCGGCGTCCTTCTTCGCCGCCTGGAAGACCTCGGTCTCGCGCATGCGGAGCCGCACGTAGAGCGAGTAGATCCCGAAGACGCCGCCGAGGATGAACGGGATCCGCCAGCCGAAGGAGAGCATCTGCTCGTGGGTCAGCACGCCGGAAAGGACCGCGCCGAGCAGGGTGCCGACGAGGACACCGCAGGTGCCGGAGAAGTAGATCAGGCTCGACCACAGTCCGCGGCGGGCAGGCGGGGCGACCTCGGCGATGTAGGTCTGCGCGGACGGCAGCTCGCCGCCGTGCGCGAGGCCCTGTGCCAGCCGTGCGACCACCAGGATCACCGACGCCCACACGCCGATTTGGCCGTACGTCGGGGAAAGCCCGATGACCAGGCTGCCCGCGGCGGCGATCGCGACGGTCAGCGCCATCGCCAGCTGGCGGCCCTTGCGGTCGGCGATCCAGCCGAACACCCAGCCGCCGATCGGCCGCGCGGCGAAGCCGACCGCGAACACCGCGAGCGTGCTCAGCAGAGCGGAAACGGCGCTGTGGGCGTTGAAGAACTGCGCGGCGAAGAACGACGCGAACGTGGCGTAGACGTTCCAGTCGAACCACTCCATCGCGTTGCCGGCGCCGAGCCCGAACAGGGTGCGGCGACGGTCTGGGACCACAGAAGTCATCGCAATGCTCCTTCGGCGAACCGGTCGAGACGGCGGACGGCGAGTTCGGCGTAGACGGTGGCGGCGCGGGACAGCACGGACGGGTCGAAATCGGCGTACGGGCTGTGGTTGTTGGGCGCGGTGTCCGGTTCGAGGCCTGGCATCAGCGCGCCGAGGCCGAGGAATGTGCCCGGCACCGCGGCGAGCACGCGGGAGAAGTCCTCGGAACCGGCGACCGGGTTGGGCAGATCGGTGTAGTACTGCTCGCCGATCGTCTCGCGGACGACCTCGGCGCCGAACGCCGTTTCGTCGACATCCGTTACGGTCACTGGATATTCGTTCTCGAACACGACGTCCGCGGTGACGCCGTTCGCCCGCGCGACACCGTCGATCGTCTCGCGGATCGTGGTGTCCAGCAGAGCGGCGGTGTCGTCGGAGAAGCAGCGGACAGTGGCCTCGAACTCGGCGGTCGCGGGGATGACGTTGCGCTTCGTGCCGCCGCGGATGACGCCGACGGTGAGCACCGCCGGGTCGAAGATGTCCAGGCGGCGCGTGATCATCGTCTGCAGCGCGGTGATCATCGCCGCGGCGGCGGAGATCGGGTCCTTGGCACGGTGCGGCATCGACCCGTGGCCGCCTTCGCCGTGCACGGTCACGAGCAGCTTGTGCGAGGCCGACATCAGCGTCCCGGGACGGCTCGCGAACTGGCCGCTGGGCAGCATCGACGAGAAGACGTGGAGCCCGTACGCGGCGTCGACGCGTCGGCCGGCGGCGTCGAGCACGCCTTCCTTCAGCATCACGCCCGCGCCGTCCCAGCCTTCTTCGCCGGGCTGGAACATCAGGACGACGTCGCCGTTGATCCGGTCGCGGTGCGTGTGGAGCAGCCGAGCCGCGCCGACCAGCGACGTGGTGTGCAAGTCGTGGCCGCACGCGTGCATCGCGCCGTTGGTAGCGGCGAAATCGAGCCCGGTCGCTTCCTGGACCGGGAGCGCGTCCATGTCGGCGCGCAGCAGGACCGTGCGCGGCTGGGCCGAATCCCGGGCGGAGCCTTCGCCGCGGAGCACCGCGGTCACCGACGTCGTGCCGGTTCCGGTGGAGATCTCCAGCCCGAGCCCGTCGAGCTCGCGCAGGACCCGTTCCTGGGTGCGCGGCAGGTCGAGGCCGATCTCGGGCTCGCGGTGCAGTTCCTGGCGCAGCCGCGCCAGGTCGTCCTGCTGGCTGCGGGCGTCTTCGTGGAGGTCCACCGGCTCGGCTCCTCTTCGTCGGGGAACGGCGTCTTGGTGGTCGAGTGTGCGAACTCACGCCTGATATCGCGTTAGAGTTGTCGGAATCGCTCGCGAACCGGCCCTCTGGAGAAGAAACAATGATCGACTCACTGGAGGAGGAAGACTTTTCGCTCATCCACGCACTGCAACTGCGCCCCCGCGCCACCTGGACGCAACTGGCCGCGGCGCTCGACTCCTCCCCGGTGACGCTGGCCCGGCGCTGGGAACGCCTGCGCGACGGGGGAGCGGCGTGGGTGACGGCGTATCCGCACGTGCCCGGGCTGTACCAGGTGCAGGCCGCGTACGTGGAAATCCGCTGCGCGAGCGGCCAGGTACGCGAACTGATCCGCGAGCTGGCGACGTGGCCTTCGGTGGCCAGCATCGAGGAGGCTTCGCGGGAATACAGCCTGGTGCTGACCGTTTTCGGCCTCGGCCTGCGTGACTTGTCCGCCCTGCTGCTGGACGCGATCCCCAGCCTGCCCGGCGTGCTCAACACCCGCTCGCACCTCGCGTCGCGCCTGCATGTGGAGGGCAGTTCCTGGCGAGTAGGCGCGCTGGATCGACGGCGAGTGCAGGCTCTGTCGCAACTACCGTCCATCGGCGGCGGGCGGATGGCCAAACTGCAGCCGTGGGAAGAGCCTTACGCGCCTTTGACTGTCGCCTTGGGCGAGGACGGCCGACGCAGCGCCGCGGATCTGGCGCGGATCACCGGCCGTCCGGTCTCGACCGTGCGCCGCCAGCTCGGACACCTGCTGAACGCCGACGCTTTGACGTTCCGCTGCGAGATCGCGCAGGGACTGACGCCGTCGCCGATCGTCGTGAACTGGTGGTGCCAGGTTCCGGTGGCCCACGTGTCGACGTGCGTGGACCGGTTGCGTGCCAACCCGACCGTGCGGCAGATGGCGAGTTTGCCCGGGCCGGCGAATCTTTTGGTGACCACGTGGATGCGGTCGATCGAGGAATCGATGCGGATGCAGGAACACCTGGAACAGGACCTCGCGCCGCTGTCGGTGGTGGACTCGGCGCTGATCCTGCGGACGGTCAAGCGAATGGGCTGGCTGCTGGACGATTTGGGACGCAGCACGGGATTTGTGGTGACGATGCCCGCTCCGGCGCGCGAGGAAGCGCCTTAGGCGAGCCGGAATGTCGCGCGGTATTCGGAAGGGGAGACACCGAGAGCGTCGCGGAAGTGGCGGCGGAGGGTGGCGGCGCTGCCCATTCCGCAGCTGGTGGCGATCTGGCCGATCGAGGAATCGGTGCGTTCGAGGAGTTCCTGCGCGCGGGCGATACGCTGCTGGTGCAGCCAGTTCAGCGGCGCGGAACCGAATTCGGCGTGCATCCGGCGGGCTAACTGCCGGGAGCTGAGGCCCGCGTGGCGCGCGAGGTCGACAACCGTGAGCGGTTGATCCAGCCGGGCCCGCGCCCACTCCGCGGTGCGCGCCAGGCCCGAACCGTCCGGCGACGGCGGCGGGGACACGAACTGCGCTTGGCCGCCGTGCCGATGCGGCGGGACGACCAGCCTGCGCCCGAGATCGTTGGCGACCGCCGCGCCCAGATCTCGGCGCACCAGGTGCAGGCACAGGTCGAGGGCGGCCGTTTTGCCCGCCGAGGTGAGGATGTCGCCCTCGTCGATGTAGAGCACGTCGGCGCGCACTTTCACCCGCGGATAGCGGCGGGCCAGGTCGTCGGCGTGCATCCAGTGGGTGGTCGCGATCCGGTCGTCCAGCAGGCCCGCCTCGGCCAGCACGAACGAGCCGGTGCACAGGGCCGCGATCCGAACCCCGCTCGCGTGCGCGTCGCGAAGAGCGGCCGAGAGCGCCGGATCGATCTCCTCGCCGGGGGAATCCGTGGAGGGGACCACGATCAGGTCGGCGGCGGTCTCGCCGATCTCCGAGACGCCGATCGCGGGCAGATGCGGCAGCCAGTGCCGCGGCGCCCGTTCCGGGCAGGCCACGACGACGTCGTACCAGGCACCGGCAGGAGAGAGGTCCGAACGGTCGACGCCGAAGACTTCCGCCGCGATCGCGACCTCGTACAGCATCGCGTGCTCATGCAGAACGAGTACCAGTCGCGGCATGTCCGATACTGTACGCAACTCGTCTTTTCAGACACTCACCGTCGTGCGCGCGAGTGTTCAGAATCGACGGCATGACAGATTCCCAGCGGGTCCTGGTCTACGGTGCCAGCGGTCACACCGGAAAGTTCGTGGTCGACGAGTTTCTGCGACGCGGTCTTCAGCCGCTTGTCGCCGGGCGCAGTCTCTCGAGGCTTGAGCAATCCGAGGGTCTGGACCGGCGCGCGGCGAGCATCGACGACGGCCCTGGGTTGCGTGCGCTCCTGCGCGACGTCGCGGTGGTGGTCAACTGCGCTGGGCCGTTCCTGGACACCGCGCTCCCGCTCGCGACGGCAGCCGTCGAGACCGGCACCCACTACCTGGACGTCACTGCGGAGCAGCCAGCCGTCCAACAGCTGTACCGAGAACTGGACGCAGCTGCCCGCTCGGCGGGGACAGTCGTGGTGCCCGCCATGGCGTTCTACGGCGGTTTGGCCGACTTGCTCCTCACCGCGGTGCTCGGCCCCGGGAAGTCCGCCGCCGAGGCCGAGATCGCCGTCGGACTGGACCGGTGGTGGCCCACTGAGGGAACCCGGGTCACCGGCGCCCGCAACACCGCGACCCGGCTGGTGATCCGCGACGGCGCCCTCGTCCCGCTCTCCGCTCCGGCAGCGACCGGCACCTGGGACTTCCCGGAGCCGATCGGCGCACAGTCCACTGTGGAGCTGCCGTTTTCGGAGGCCGTCACCGTCAACCGGCATCTCGAGGTGGGCACCCTGCGCTCCTGGCTGAACACCGCCCCGCTCGACGACCTCCGCGACCCGGGCACCCCGGCCCCGCAAGCCTTCGACGAGAGCGGCCGTTCGGCCCAGCGCTTCGCCGTCGAAGTCGCCGTCGGCTCCGGCCCGCAGACTCGCCGCGCCACCGCGACCGGGCGCGACATCTACGCCACGACCGCACCGATCGTGGTCGAGGCCACTGCCTGGCTTCTCGACAGCCGACACCGCGGCTCGGGCGCGCTGGCACCAGGCGAGGCTTTCGCTGCCGCCGACTTCTTGAAAGCGATACCGGACGCCGATTTCGAAGCTGTCTGGCACTAAGCCGCTAAGCACGCAACCCGTCGAACGCCATCTTGCACACCGCGTCCGCAAGTTCCTCCGGAGAGGACCCCCGCCGCGGCCGGTACCACTCGATCAGCGAGTTCACCGTGCCGAACAGCAACCGCGCCGCGATCGCCGGGTCGATGTCCGGCCGGACATCGCCTTCCGCCTCGGCCTGCTTGACCAGATCCGTCACCAGATGATCGAACTCGCGCCGCCGCGCCAACGCCGCTCGCTCGGCCTTCGTATTGCCCCGCACCCGAAGCAGCAAAGTCACGAACGGCAGCCGATCCGCCAGCACCAGCACGCTTCCGCGCACCAAATGCTCCAGACGGTCGATCGCCCGTCCGTCGAGAGCTTCCGTCGATTCCGCGACCTCGAACAGTCCGTCCAAGGCCCGGCCCACCGCCAGCCGCAGCAGTTCTTCCTTGCTCGGCACGTGGTGGTAGATCGCGGATTTCGTGATGCCGAGCTTGCGCGACAGGTCCTCCATGCTGGTCCCGTCGTAGCCGCGGTCGTTGAAAAGCTTGACCGCGACCTGGAGCAGCGACTCCAGGTCGTAGCCAGGCCGGCCGCGGCGGGCAGGGGCGGTCACGAGCGTTCGTCCAGCACGCGGCGCATTTTACCGAGCGAGCGCTCGAGGGTGTCCGGGTCCACGACCTCCACCGAAACGCTCACGCCGACGCCGTCCTTCACCCCGGCGGCCACCAGCGCGGCGGCAGCGTTCCGGGCTTCGGCGGTCGTCTCGGCGCGGGCTTCGACCCGCACCGTCAGGTGGTCCAGGCGGCCTCGGGTCGAGCGGACCAGCTGGAAGTGCGGGCTCAATCCCTCGGTGCGCAGCACGATTTCCTCGATCTGCGTCGGGAAAACGTTCACCCCGCGCAAAATAATGAGGTCGTCGCTGCGGCCGGTCACCTTCTCCATCCGGCGGAACGCGGGACGCGCGGTGCCGGGCAGCAGGCGGGTCAGGTCGCGGGTGCGGTAGCGGATGATCGGCAGCGCCTGCTTGGTCAGCGACGTGAACAGCAGTTCGCCGCGTTCGCCCTCGGGCAGCACCTGATCGGTGAACGGGTCGATCACCTCGGGGAAGAAGTGGTCCTCCCAGATGTGCAGGCCGTCCTTGGTTTCCGCGCATTCCTGCGCGACGCCGGGGCCCATCACCTCGGACAGGCCGTAGATGTCGACCGCGTCCAGCGCGAACCGTTCCTCGATCTCGGACCGCATCTGCTCGGTCCACGGCTCCGCGCCGAAAATGCCCACCTTCAGCGAACTGGCCCGCGGATCCACGCCCTGGCGCTCGAACTCGTCGAGCAGCGTCAGCATGTACGACGGCGTGATCATGATGATTTCCGGCTTGAAGTCCGTGATCAGCTGGACCTGCCGGGCGGTCATGCCGCCGGACGCCGGGATCACCGTGCAGCCGAGCTTTTCCGCGCCGTAGTGCGCGCCGAGCCCGCCGGTGAACAGGCCGTACCCGTACGCGACGTGCACCTTGTGCCCGGGCCGTCCGCCCGCGGCGTGGATCGAGCGCGCCATCACGGTGGCCCACGTGTCCAGGTCCTTCTCGGTGTAACCGACGACGGTCGGCTTCCCGGTGGTGCCGCTCGACGCGTGCAGCCGGCGGATCTGGTCCTGCGGCACGGCGAACATCCCGAACGGGTAGCTCTCGCGCAGGTCGGCCTTGGTGGTGAAGGGGAACTTCGCCAGGTCGCCCAGTTCGCGGCAGTCGTCGGGGTGCACGCTGGCGTCGTCGAACTTCTTGCGGTACAGCGGGACGTTCTCGTACGCGTGCCGCAGGGTCCACTGCAGCCGTTCAAGCTGGAGTGCGGCCAGCTCGTCGGCGCTGACGGTTTCGGCGAGGGTGGGGGTCACTGTGCTTCCCGGGTCTTCTCGATGACGCGGCTGCGGCCGCGGAATTCGGCGACGACTTCGGGCCCGCCGGGGGTCTCCCGGTGCACCGTGACGTCGTAGATGCCGTTGCGGCCGTAGCGGGTGCGCTCGGCGGCCGTCGCGACAAGGTGGTCGCCCAGTTTTCCGGCGGCGACGAACGAGATCTCCGCGCCCGAGGCGACGGTGACCGGCCCGTGCGTGTTGCAGGCCAGGGCGAAAGCGGTGTCGGCGAGCAGGAACACGTAACCGCCGTGGGCGATGTTGTGCCCGTTGACCATCGTCTCGGTGACCTTCATCGTGGCCACCGCCCTGCCGTCGGCGGCCTCGACGAGTTCGATGCCGAGAGAGCGGGACGCCTCGTCGGTGTCGAACATGGCGTGCGCGGCGTTGCGGGTCACGAGCTAGCCCTCCGGGACGGTGACTTACTGACCGAATGGCCGGTAATCCCGGCTGGAGCCCAGTAAAGGCCGCGACTCCGGCGGTGTCAAGCAATGCGGGGGTTCCGATCAGCCGGGAGAACGGCTATCCTGCGAATTACTGAACGTCCGGTTGGTAATTCGGCGAGAGGGTCGGCATGGTTCTGCTCCGCAGCTACGTCTCCGGGGGATGGCACACGGCGCCGGGCGAGGGCGCCCCGCTGCACGACGCGGCGACCGGGGAGGAAGTGGCCCGGATTTCGTCGGAGGGGATCGACTTCGCCGCGGCGCTCGAGTACGGCCGCGAAGTCGGCGGTCCGGCGCTGCGGAAGCTGACGTTCCATCAGCGGGCCGCGCTGTTGAAGTCGCTCGCTTCGCACCTGCGCGAGCACCGCGAAGAGCTGTACGCGCTGTCGGCGCGCACGGGTGCGACGCTCGGCGACTCGAAGTTCGACATCGACGGCGGCATCGGCGTCCTGTTCAGCTACGGCTCGAAGGGCAAGCGCGAGCTGCCGAACGACACCGTGTACGTCGAGGGCGCGGTCGAGCCGCTGAGCCGCGGCGGCACGTTCGTCGCGCAGCACATCGCGACCCCGCTGCAGGGCGTCGCGATCCAGATCAACGCCTTCAACTTCCCGGTGTGGGGTCCGCTGGAGAAGTTCGCGCCCGCGTTCCTCGCCGGCGTGCCGAGCCTGATCAAGCCGGCCAGCCAGACCGCGTACCTGACCGCGCGGCTCGTGGAGCTGATCGTGGAGTCCGGCATCCTGCCCGAGGGCACGGTGCAGTTCGTCGCGGGCAGCGTCGGCGACCTGCTCGACCACGTCACCGCGCAGGACCTGGTGTCGTTCACCGGTTCCGCGTCCACCGCACAGAAGCTGCGCGCGCACCCGGCGATCGTGCGGAACTCGGTACGGTTCAACGCCGAGGCCGACTCGCTGAACTGCTCGATCCTCGCCCCGGACGCCCGGCCGTCGACGCCGGAGTTCGATCTGTTCGTCAAGCAGCTGACCACCGAGATGACGGTGAAGGCGGGCCAGAAGTGCACCGCGATCCGCCGCGCGTTCGTTCCGGCCGAGATGCTGGACGATGTCGCCGAAGCGGTCAGCGCCCGGCTCGCCAAGGTGACTGTCGGCAACCCGAACGCCGAGGGCGTCCGGATGGGCGCGCTGGCCAGCCTGGAGCAGCGTGAAGAAGTACGTCGTTCGCTGAAGGCCCTGCTCGACGCGGGCAGCATCGTCTTCGGCGACCCGGAGCACGTCGACGTCGTGGACGGCGACGAGGCGACCGGCGCGTTCATCTCGCCGATCCTGCTCAAGGCCGACCCGGAGCGCGCCGAGCCGCACGAGGTCGAGGCGTTCGGCCCGGTGTCCACCCTGATGCCGTACACATCGGTCAAGCAGGTCATCGAGTTCGCCGCACGCGGCGGCGGCAGCCTGGCCGGGTCCGTCGTGACCGGCGACCCGGTGTTCGCCCGCGAGATCGTGCTGGGTGTCGCGCCGTATCACGGCCGGCTGCTCGTACTCGACAGCGAAGACGCGAAGGAATCCACCGGGCACGGTTCGCCGATGCCGCAGCTGGTGCACGGCGGCCCCGGCCGCGCGGGCGGCGGCGAGGAGATGGGCGGTATCCGCGGCGTGCTGCACCACATGCAGCGCACGGCCGTGCAGGCCAGCCCGAGGGTGCTCGGCGCCGTCACCGGCCGGTGGATCGAGGGCGGTCCGCGCGTCGAAGGCGAGCACCCGTTCCGCAAGTCGCTGGCGGAGCTGAGCATCGGCGACACCGTGGTGGCCGGTCCGCGCACCGTCACCCGCGCCGACATCGACCACTTCGCCGAGTTCACCGGCGACACCTTCTACGCGCACACCGACGAGGCGGCGGCCGCGGCGAACCCGCTGTTCGGCGGCATCGTGGCGCACGGCTACCTGGTCGTGTCGTTCGCGGCGGGCCTGTTCGTCTCGCCCGAGCCGGGTCCGGTGCTGGCCAACTACGGCCTGGAGAACCTGCGCTTCCTCACGCCCGTCAAGGAGGGGGACGCGCTGACGGTCACCCTGACGGCCAAGCAGATCACGCCGCGGATCGACCAGGAGTACGGCGAAGTCCGCTGGGACGCCGACGTCACCAATCAGGACGGCGACTCGGTCGCGAAGTACGACGTGCTCACCCTCGTCTCGAAGGAGCAGCCGTGACCGCTGTGGCAGAGCCGGAATTGGAAGCCCTGTTCGAGCACACCATCGAACGGGACCAGCGCATCGAACCGCGCGACTGGATCCCCGAGGGCTACCGCAAGACGATGATCCGCCAGATCGCGCAGCACGCGCACTCGGAGATCATCGGCATGCAGCCGGAGGGCAACTGGATCACCCGCGCGCCTTCGTTGCGGCGCAAGGCGATCCTGCTCGCGAAGGTGCAGGACGAAGCGGGTCACGGGCTGTACCTGTACTCCGCGGCGGCGACGCTCGGCGCGGACCGCGCGGACCTCACCGACAAGCTCATCACCGGCAGGCAGAAGTACTCGTCGATCTTCAACTACCCGACGCTGACCTTCGCCGACGTCGGCGTGATCGGCTGGCTGGTGGACGGCGCGGCGATCTGCAACCAGGTGCCGCTGTGCCGGTCGTCGTACGGGCCCTACGCGCGGGCGATGATCCGGATCTGCAAGGAGGAGTCCTTCCACCAGCGGCAGGGCTACGAGCTGCTGATGACCATGATGAAGGGCACCCCGCAGCAGCGGGACATGGTGCAGGAGGCGGTGAACCGCTGGTGGTGGCCGTCGCTGATGATGTTCGGCCCGCCGGACGCGGATTCGCCGAACACCGCGCAGTCGATGGCGTGGAAGATCAAGCGGCACACCAACGACGAGCTGCGGCAGCGGTTTGTCGACATGTCCGTGCCGCAGGCCGAGGCGCTCGGCGTGACGTTCCCGGACCCGGAGCTCAAGTGGAACGCCGACCGGGAGCACTACGACTTCGGCGCGGTCGACTGGGACGAGTTCAAGAACGTGCTCAAGGGCAACGGCCCGTGCAACGCGGACCGGATCGCGCACCGCAAGCGCGCACACGACGAAGGCGCCTGGGTCCGGGAAGCCGCGGCGGCGCACGCGGCCAAGAAAGAGGTTTCGGCATGAAGCACGACTGGCCGCTGTACGAGGTTTTCGTCCGCGGGAAGCGGGGACTGAACCACGTCCACGTGGGTTCGCTGCACGCGGCAGACGACGAGATGGCGCTGCACCACGCGCGCGATCTCTACACGCGCCGCAACGAGGGAGTGTCCATCTGGGTCGTTCGCGCCTCGGACATCACCGCGTCGTCGCCGGACGAGAAGGACCCGTTCTTCGCGCCCAGCGGGGACAAGGTGTACCGGCACCCGACGTTCTACGACATTCCCGACAACGTTCCCCACATGTGAGGTCTGGGATGTCTTTCGACAACGTCTACGAAGCGATCACCGAGGACAACGACGCCCGGTGGGCCTTCGGCACCGGGTTCGCCGATCCTTTGTCCGGAGTGGACACCTCCGTTCCGTCCGGAGTGGACGGTGCGCAGCTCGCCGCCTATTGCTTGATGCTGGGCGACGACGCGTTGATCTTCTCGCACCGGTTGCAGGAGTGGGTCGCGGGCGCGCCGGAGCTGGAGGACGAGGTCGCGATCGCGAACATCGGACTCGACCTGCTCGGCCAGGCGCGGTTGCTGCTGGCTCGTTCCGGCAAGGCGGACGGCACGGACCGGTCCGAGGACACGTTCGCGTTCTTGCGCGCGGAGAACGAGTTCCGGAACGTCCGGCTGGCCGAGCTGGGCGGCGGGCACTTCGGGCACCTGATCGCGCAGCTGTTCGTGTTCTCGACTTGGCGGCTCGCGCTGTTCCAGCAGCTGGAGTCCAGTGTGGACCCGGTACTGGCGGCTATCGCGGCCAAGGGCGTGAAGGAATTGGCCTACCACCGGGATTACGCCGCGCAGTGGCTGGTGCGGCTGGGTGACGGGACGCCGTTGTCGCACGAGCGGATGGCCGAGGGGCTGGCCGCGGTGTGGCCGTATGTCGAGGAGCTGTTCTCGACGCATCCGTCCGAGATGGTCGACGCGGCTTCGCTGCGGCCGGAGTTCGACGCTGTGCTGGATCAGGCGTTGGCGGCGGCCACGTTGGAGCGGCCGGAGATCGGCGCTATCGCCGGGGTTTCCGGGCGGATGGGACGCGACGGCGTGCATACCGAGCAGATGGGGTTCCTGCTGGCCGAGCTGCAAAGTGTGGCTCGGGCGATGCCTGGAGCGTCGTGGTGACCGCGGTCGCGGTGGCTTCGACGGTCACTGATCCGGAGCTGCCGATGCTGACGCTCGCGGATCTGGGTGTGCTGCGCGAAGTGTCCGAAGAGGACGGTCGGGTGACGGTGTCTATTACGCCGACCTACACCGGTTGTCCGGCGATGGACACGATGCGGGACGACCTGGAGCACGCGTTGCGGGGCGCGGGGTACACCTCGGTTGAGATCCGCACGGTGCTGGAACCGGCTTGGACGTCGGATTGGATCAGCGCGGACGGGCGGCGGAAGCTGGCGGAGGCCGGGATCGCGCCGCCGGGGTCCGCGCCGCGGCGGGCTGCCGGGCCGATTCCGTTGACGTTGGGGCCTTCCGTGCGGCGGGTGGCCTGTCCGCATTGCGGCTCGATGGACACGGAGGAGCAGTCCCGGTTCAGCGCGACTGCGTGCAAAGCGTTGCGGCGGTGCCGGTCTTGCTGGGAGCCGTTCGAACACGTCAAGGAGATTTGAGTGACTGCCACCGTTTCCCGCCGTGCCGGGTTCCATCCGTTGCGGGTGGCTGAGGTCGAGCGGCTTTGTGACGACGCCGTGGCCGTGACGTTCGACGTGCCGGAGGAGCTGGCTTCGGTCTACGCGTTCGCGCCTGGGCAGTCGCTGACTTTGCGGCGTCTTGTCGACGGGCGGGACGAGCGGCGGTCGTATTCGATTTGCGCTCCGGCGGGGGAGCGGCCGCGGGTCGGGGTGCGGTTGGTGCCGGACGGGGTGTTCTCGTCGTGGCTGGTCAATGAGGTTCGTGCCGGGGACACGGTCGAGGTTTCCGCGCCGACTGGGTCGTTCACGCCGGATCTCGCTGCTGGCGGGCATCATGTGCTGATCGCTGCCGGGTCCGGGATTACGCCGGTGTTGTCGATTGCGGCCTCATTGCTGGCTACGCCGGATGCTTCGGTGACTGTGCTGTATGGGAATCGGCGTACTGACACGGTGATGTTCGCGGACGATCTGGCTGATTTGAAGGACCGGTACCCGGCTCGGCTGGAACTTGTACATGTGTTGTCCCGGGAGCCGCGTGAGGCGGAGTTGTTCACCGGGCGGCTGGATGCGGACAAGCTGCGCGCGCTGTTCGAATCGATTGTGCCGGTTGAGGATGTGGACCATTTCTGGCTGTGCGGGCCGTTCGGGATGGTGACCTCGGCGCAGGATCTGCTCGGGTCGCTGGGGGTTCCTGAGGAGCGGATTCATCAGGAACTGTTCTATGTGGACGATGTGCCGCCGGAGCCGGTCAAGCATGTCGACCCTGCTGTTGCCGGGGCTTCGTCCGAGGTGACGTTGGTGCTGGACGGTCGGTCCACGACGATGAACCTGCCCCGGGAATCGTCGGTGCTGGACGGGGCGCAGCGGTTTCGGCCGGATTTGCCGTTTGCGTGCAAGGGCGGGGTTTGCGGGACCTGCCGGGCTCGGGTGACCGAGGGGGCGGTGGACATGCGGCGGAATTTCGCGTTGGAGAAGGCTGAAGTGGAGGCTGGGTTTGTGCTGACTTGTCAGTCTCATCCGGTTTCTGAGCGGGTTACTGTTGATTTTGATGCTTGAGGTTCGTAGGCGGGGTGGTTGCGTGGGGCACCCCGAAGGTTGATTGTGCTGACGGTTCGGGGGTGCTTGTCAAGGCGGGAAAGATGCCTTGACAAGCACCCCCGAACCGCAGGGCGGCTTCGTATCGGGGTT